>CAYTTI010000048.1:0-7631 GCA_964440675.1 uncultured Coriobacteriaceae bacterium | reverse complement strand
ACCACGGCCTGCTGCCCATCTCAAGCTCACCCTGTCGAAACCAGTCGCCCCCAGGGTAAAAAACCTAAAACGACCTAAAACCTTGCTCCATTGTAATACCCGATTGATACGTCGTCTAGCGACGCTCTTGGTGCCCCGACGCACCCTTAACGATTGCGCAGTTTCAACGCCCGCTGGATTTCGCGCTCAGCGTCACGGCGCGCCATATCCTGGCGCTTGTCGTAGAGCTTTTTACCACGTGCCAAACCAATGGCCAGTTTTACTCGGTTGTTCTCGTCAAAATACATCTCTAACGGCACCAAGGAGCGACCCTTAGCACGCAATTGTTCGTCTAGGTAATCGATCTCACGCCTATGGAGCAAAAGCCTTCGCTTTCTATCGGGGTCAACGTTAAAAATGCTGCCATTGCTATAGGGATGAATATGCACACCGTGCAACCAGCACTCTCGCTTGCGAATAAGGCAAAAGGCTTCGTTTATCTGGCACGAGCGTTCGCGTAGAGAACGTACTTCCGTCCCGGTAAGCTCGATGCCCGCCTCAAAGTTTTCGTCAATAAAATACTCATGGCGGGCTGAGCGGTTACGCGCAATGGTGTTGCGCTTATTGTGTTTGCGCGCCATGATTTCGCTCCTGTTTTAAGTCCTGTCTTGCGTCCTGCCGTGAATCTAGTTGCGAGTTCTGGTGCAGAATACGTTCCTGCGAGTTCTGTTGCGTGCCCTGTTGTGACCTGCGTTCTTGGTAAAGCTCCTCATCGGCTTCACGAATGAAGGACAAGAGTGCCTCTGCAGCCTTGGCACCAACGAGGTTGTAGGCACGAACTGTCAGCTCTGTCGCGAGATGCCTATCTTGGATCTTGGCAGCATCAGTCGCACACATCAACAAGCATATAACAAGCTCGGTGTTAGCTCCTTCGGGCAATCCCTCAGCCGCAAGCAGTTCTTTCGCCCGCTCATTGCTCAGCATGCTGGGATCCGCTGGCGTGCCTTGTGCCAGTTGGAGAGCAGCTTGTAAGGTAGCATCGTCAATGCCGAACTGTCGTGCGCTGCGTAAACACGCAGCCTGCAGTTTTGTTTGATGAACTCGCCCGTAGTACGCAGCAAAATTTGTGTAGGCTCTCACCAAGTGCAACGGCTCACTTGCCCGCTCAAAGGTGGAGTAGGTCAGTGCTAAATACTCCTGTTCATCCCCCACGAGACGAAACAACTCCGCCAAGTCCAGGCGATACGCGCACTCCATGGGGTTCCAGCGTACTGCCTGTTTGAGTGAATCGATTGCCCCTTGGATATCGTTTTCCTGCATCTGTACATATGCCAAATCTGCATACGCACGGTCAAAGGGCTCGCCTATAACTCTGATCTCTCGTCTATCCTGCTCAACCTTCTTATACGCTAGAAGCTCAAAGGGTGTTGGAAAACAGAACCACTGCACTGCATCGGTAGTAGGACAGTTTCTATCGACGTATTCTTCTATGTCTTCAGCACAAGACCTCAGCAGCGACAAGGCCGCTTCTATCTCATGAGCTAAAACTAGCGACTCTGCCTGTGTAAGCCTTTGTGTAAGCGTATCAAACGCAAGTGTTTCCATAGCACCGTAAGGTTTTCTCCTTACACCTTGAGGTATCTGCGCATGGCGACGGCAGAGCTAAACAAACCAATAAGAAGGCCCAGCAACAGCAAACCAGCATAGGTAGCAAAAATCGTGCTGTTAGAAATCGAAATGGAGAGGAAAGGCATGCTGTCGGCAAGTGCAGGAATGCCCTTCATAATAAGCAGCTGCAAAAATCCAATTGCAAGAAGCGCACCGAGCAGAGCCTCAATCGCACCTTCGGCAACGAAAGGTCCCCGAATAAAGCTGTTTGAAGCGCCTACTAAGCGCTCAATAGAAATCTCACGGCGCCGTGCTGTAATCGAAAGACGAATGGTGTTGTTAATGAAGATGAAGGCCACAAACACGAGCATAATAACGAGCACCGCGGTACCCAAACGTAGGTAGTTTGACACAGTGAACAAACGCTCCACCGTACCTTGCCCGTACTGAACCGAGCTGGAAGCATCGCCGCCATCTGCTACCGCCTGGAAGGGCTCGTAGCTTACGAGCTGAGCAGCGGTAGTTTCTACATTTTGCGGGTCATCCATCGTAATAACAAGCGATGCGGGTACGGGGTTCCTGCCATCGAGCGCCTCGATTGCTGCCTCAGCATTGCGGCTCGACATCGTCGAGCGATACTCCTCGAGTGCCTCTTCCTTGCTCTTGTAGGTGACCGAGGCAACATTGTCCCACTGCTCAATTTCCTCTTGAAGCGCCTCTACGTCCTCGTCGGCTGCATCATCGGAAAGAAAGGCCTGAATAGTTACCTGATCCTCGACAGAACCAATAAGGTTGTTAATCAATGTCGAGGCAACAACGAACATGCCGATAATGAACAATGCCAGCAAGATGGTAACCACCGCTCCAAGGGTAGTCGACCAGTTACGCCGAAAGTGATGAAATGCTTCGCGTAGCGAATAGCCAAGGTTAAATGGTGTCATAGCCACCGTAACCTCCTCGTTCTTGGTCACGTACAACCTGGCCACCCTCAAGCGCAATTACTCGCCTGTGCATAGAATCGACCATGTCACGATCGTGTGTTGCCATGACAACCGTCGTACCGTTTTGATTAATAAGTTCCAAGAGCCTCATAATTCCTAGCGAAATAGCTGGGTCAAGGTCACCCGATGGCTCATAACAGATGAGCAAAGGCGGCCGGTTCACCATGGCGCGCGCAACTGAAACACGTTGCCGCTCGCCACCAGAGAGCTGGTCAGGGAAGCTATCCATTTTCTCTTCCAGTCCAACCAGGCGCAGAACCTCAGGCACTTGCGCACGAATAACCGAACGCGGCTTTCCTATGCACTCAAGTGCAAAGGCAACATTTTCGTAGGTGGTTTTATCGGTCAACAGCTTGAAGTCTTGGAACACGCAACCAATCTGACGTCGAAGATACGGAACCTTACGATTGCGCATAGTGGTCAAATTCTGCCCTGCAACAATAACCGTACCCGAAGTTGCCTTGAGTTCCCGGTTGAGCAAGCGAATAAAGGTAGACTTACCCGAGCCAGAGTGACCAATCAAGAACACGAACTCACCAGGATATACATCCACACTCACATTGTTCAGCGCAGGCTTATTTGGCTGTGCTGGATAGATCAGCGATACATTCCCCATGGAGATAATCGGCTGGACGTCCGATTGGCGCGCCTGCTGCGATGTTGTCTGCGACGTATACTGGTACGCTCCATGCGATGTATGCTGCGGAGCTACCCGTGGCGTATACTGTGAAGCCGCAGGTGACGTATACTGCGAGGTCACCTGAGACGAAGTCTGGGATACATGCTGCGGAGTCGCTTGAGATGCGTACTGTGGCACAGCTTGCTGCTGGCCTGTAGCCTGCGGTGTATACTGGTATGTGGTCTGCGAAACTTCTTGATACGGTTGCGGCGTTTCTTGAACTGATATATCCGGTACGCCCTGTTCCACGGACGGAATAGTCCGTGAGATCTTACTTGCAAGGGTTGACTGCTCCGAAGAAGCCATCGAAGAAGGGTCTGGGTATCCCTCCTGCTCTTCGTCGTTCCTTCTATTGACGAAATGAGTAGCCACAAGAGCTCCTTTGATTAGAACTTCTAATTTTAACGCGCAGTCCACACGCACAGAACAGTGTAACAAATTGCGAGGTGAAGGCTACATCCCTCACCTCGCGTCCACAAGCATATGATGCTCGTTACGACCGTTACTTCTGTTCCTCTGTACGAATTGACGCTCCCAGGGCACCACCAGGATGCCAGCGCACATATTGCTCAGGCGTGAGGCCAAACTCGTTTTGCAGAAGAATGGACAAACACTGCAGCTCGATAATCTCAACTAAAATGGAGAGGCGCGGCGGCTTATTCATGCTGTCTCCCTCGCGCGCCACACCGGCTATCAGGGCAACATCTCCTGCTTGAGCCAGCCAAGAATTAGGGTTGCCGGTGAGGGCAATTATCTTTGCATTGTTCGCCTTGAGTGCCTCAACAGTCGCCTTGAGCTCTACCGTGGTACCACTGTTTGAGATAGCAATGACGACATCCCCCGGCTTTACCTGACCCGAGCTTCCGTGAACAGCCTCTGTTCCATGCAGCTCATAGGCAGAGGTGCCCGTAGAAGAGAACAGCGAAGCAGCATACGCGCTCACATGACCTGGCTTACCAATGCCCGTAACATGCACACGCCCACCTTGTGCTTCGGCGTCAAGAATAAGCTGTTTAGCCGCAGACAAGGCCTCGTAATCCAATCCTGCAATATAGGCGTCGAGCTCTTCCTTCAAGATGGCAAGATAAGCGTTCACCTGCTCTTGGTCACTCAGCATGATGCAAGAAACTCCTCTACAGCCTGAGCAATACCTGCTCCATCCAAACCGAAATGCTCAAGCAGCACATCGCCCGGGGCAGAAGTGCCAAAGCTTCTCATGCCTACCATATGCAAAGGTGCCGGTTGCTTCTCGCATAAAAGTTCAGCAACTGCTGCACCTAAACCTGTTGCCACGCTATGTTCCTCGCAGGTTACCACGCGACCCGTCTTAGCAACAGAGGCCAAAATAGTGTCCTCATCGAGAGGACTGATGCTAAACACATCCACAACCTCGGCGGAGATGCCCTTTGTTTGCAGCAGGTCTGCTGCGGCCAAGGCTTGGGCGACCTCAACGCCACAAGCGGCAAGCGTTACGTCACTTCCCTCACGCAGAACCTGCGCGTAGGGAAGACCTCCGACAAAGGTTTCGTCGTATACCTCGGGTACCTTGTGACGACCAAGGCGTACGTAGACAGGCCCCTCAGTGGATGCCGCGATGCGAATGGCAGCCTTAGCAGCGCGGTAGTCTGCTGGCACCAACACACGCATTTGAGGCAGGGCGCGCATCATGCCAATGTCCTCGAGCATCTGGTGGGTAGCACCGTCCTCGCCCACCGTAATACCAGCATGGGTGGGGCATACCTTAACGTTCAGCTGTGCATCACACACAGTATTGCGAATTTGGTCGTAGTTGCGTCCTACACCAAACACCGCAAATGAGCCCGTAAAGGCAATGCGTCCTGTGAGTGAAAGACCAGCTGCAACACCCATCATGTTTTGCTCGGCAATACCCACATTCACCAGGCGGTTAGCATCGTAGTTACCCAGCTTAGCTGTCTGCGTGGAGCCCGCCAGGTCTGCATCGACTGCAACAATATTGAGGCCTTCTTCAACGAGTTCAATAAGCGTCTCGCCATAGGCCTCACGGGTTGCCCTATTAGCCATAGTTAGACCTCCTCTTCGATTTCAACACGAGCAGCGTCGAGCTCTGCGAGCGCTTGTTCTGCCTGCTCGGTACTGGGAGCATTGCCATGCCAGCCCTGTTGGTCCTCCATAAACGAGACGCCCTTGCCCTTAATGGTGTCGCAGATAATGGCGTAAGGTGAGCCGATGTGTTCGATGGCCTTTTCAACCGCATCGGTAAGTGCAACTACGTCATGGCCATCGACTGTTTGAGTTGCCCAACCAAAGGCTTCAAATTTAGCAGCAATGTCACCAAGTGAGTTAACGTCGGGCACATGGCCGTCAATCTGCAAGTTATTACGATCGAGCACACAAACGAGGTTGTCGAGCTTCTGATGGGCGGCAAACATAATTGCTTCCCAGTTTGAACCCTCTTGCATCTCGCCATCACCACAGAGCACATACACCATCTCGGGTGTTGTATGAGCTGCTGTCGCATCCTGTTTGAGGCCTAGCGCAATGCCTGCGCCAATGGAGAGACCTTGGCCGAGAGAACCCGTGCATACCTCGAGGCCGGGGCAGGTGTGGCTATCGGGATGACCTTGGAGCTTGCTACCCAGCTGACGCAAGGTCAACATATCATCGTCATCTATCCAGCCCAGCTGGTGAAAGGCTGCGTACAGCACAGGGGCAGCGTGCCCTTTCGCCAACACAAAGTGGTCAATAAACGGATTCTCAGGCTTGTCCGCGTCATAGCGCATGAGACCAGAGAAGTACAAAACAGAAATGATTTCTGCTGAAGAAAGCGATCCGCCCGGATGGCCAGACTGCGATTTCTCGAGCATTGCAATGATGTCGTGCCGCAGGTCGTTAGCGATAAGTTTGAGCTCCTTCGCTGAACGGGTCTGGGCAGGCACTTCATAGGTCGTGCTCATGTGACTCCCATCTCTGATCCCTATCTTGTACGAGGATTGCCTCGTACCTTTCCAAGCTAAAATGCTACCCCACTCGCCGCCCAGCGATGGTAGGCAATAATGAACTCATCAAGCTTTCCGTCAGAAAGGACACTTTCAACATTTCCTGTTTCGGCTCCTGTGCGTAGATCCTTAATTAACTGGAAGGGATAAAGCACGTAGCTCCTAATTTGATTACCAAAAGAAATGTCGCGCTTGTCTCGAAGTTCATCGAGCTGGGCATCTCGACGCTGCTTCTCGAGTTCGTACAAGCGGCTCCGCAAAATATTCATGGCAACAGCCTTGTTTTGCAGTTGGCTACGCTCGTTTTGACAGGTCACCACGATACCTGTTGGTAGGTGGGTAATGCGCACAGCGGAATCAGTTGTATTAACACCTTGGCCTCCTGGACCAGACGCGTGGTATACGTCGATGCGCAGATCCTGAGGATCTATTTCCACTTCGATATCTTCGGGGAGCACTGGCAGCACCTCAACACCGGCAAAGGTGGTCTGGCGACGCTTTTTGGCATCGGTGGGAGAAATACGCACAAGACGGTGCACCCCTTGTTCTGCACGCAACATGCCATACGCATTTTTGCCCGACACCGTAAACGTCGCACGATCAATGCCAATGCTTTCAGCTATGGGCATGTCGTTGATGGTTGCTTTCCAGTGACGCTTCTCGCAGTAGGCAAGGTACATCCGCAACAACATTTCGCACCAGTCTTGAGCCTCAAGTCCACCCTGGCCAGGCGTTATCGTAACAATGGCGTCTCCTGCATCGAGCTCATCACCAAACCAGCTCGACAGCTCGAGGTCATCAAGCGCACGCGCAAGTTGCTCAAGCGTTGCCTGCGCTTCTAGCAGCAAACTCTCATCTTCTTCGTCACGTGCGAGCTCAAGAGCAACTTGCACGTCTTCAAGCTGCGCATATACCGTGTCGATACCCTCGACCGCCTCCTTGGCACGGGCAAGCCTGCTCATGGTTTCACGGGCATCTTCCGCGCTATTCCAAAAGTCGGGTGCACCACTTTGGCGTTCGAGCTCTGCAATTTCCTGACGCCGCTCTTCGATATGTAGGTAATCGGCAACTTGTGCCACGCGCTGTATTTGTCGCTCGAGGGAGCGCTCAATAGTATCTGTCATCGTTAGTGGTACTTCTTCCAACAGCACTTTTTATACTTCTTGCCACTCCCACAGGGACAGGGATCATTACGACCCGCATGGGCATACGGATCTTCTTCGTCTTTGCGGACTGTTTGGGCTTTAGCAGCTGGTGCCGGTGCGTTTGATGCCGATTGCACGGAGGCCTGTTGTTGAGATCCCTGTTGCGCAGCTGCCCCTTGCGCAGCTGCCCCTCGCGCCTGCGCGTGACGCGCAGTAGATGCTCGGTGGGTGCGTACGGCAG
>CAYTTI010000047.1:0-7660 GCA_964440675.1 uncultured Coriobacteriaceae bacterium | reverse complement strand
AAGCAGCGAGTCTACTTCGTCACCGAGACCAAGGGCGGCGGCAACGGCACGCCAACGCTGCGCCCAAGCGAGCGCGCAAAGATTGAGTGCGCCCAGAAGCACTTCGGGGCGCTGCATTTGGGCGACGACTTCACTTACAGCGTTGAGACCACGTATCACTACAGGGCAGTGCAGATCTAGGGGAACAGGAGAATCAATGAACTTCAAATGGAAGTTTGACATTAAAGGGTTTGAACCCTTTTTAAGCAAAGTCTCTAACACCTTGTCTCTAAGCAGCAGTAAAGTTGCGATTTATGCAGGGAACGGACAAGGAAAGACCTGCATAAGTCGTATGTTTCGAGCGTCTGAACAAGGGGCAAATTCTCTCTCAGACGAATTCATTAGCCACGTGTTCTGACTTAAAAGAATGCGAATACCTCTATTCCCTTTGCAATGACCAATCGCATGGCGCATCATTTTTTGACCGCACGCAGCCAATAGACGAAGACTCTATACGTAGAGCCTGCATTGCAGTTCTCGGGTATGTGCATAACAGGTTCCCCGGTCAATTGGATGCAGCGGGAATAGACATCCTCTCTGTCTAATTTTTCACCTTACCATCTACCTAGGAAGGGGAGCCGGCTTGGGTGTGTAGTGCAGGCTCGGCTTGCGTATGTAGGGTATGCTTACTCTGTATGTGCAGGGCATGCCGAGCTAAGGAGAGGAAAGCTATGAAGGCACTAATTTTTTGTGGATCACCGCATCGAGACGGAACAACGGCATATGCACTGAGCTTGGTTGCCGAAGAACTTGCCCATCAAAAAATCGATACCGACATGTTTTATCTGGGCTCCAAGCCTGTTCGTGGGTGTATAGGATGCAGACAGTGTAGGGATACTCATCGCTGCATTTTTACAGACGATACCGTTAACGACTTTATCGAACGCTTAGAGGATGCCGATGCCTTGGTGCTCGGTGCTCCCACGTATTTTTTTGGTGCGGCAGGGCAGGCACACGCCTTCCTCGACCGCGTATTTTATGCATCTTCCCAAAAGGCGCGTGCACACAAACCGGCTGCGGTTCTTGCTGTTGCGCGTCGTGCCGGCGCTGTTCCTGCGGTTGATAACTTGCTCAAGTTTCCTCTCATTTGTGAGATGCCTGTTGTCTCCAGCTGTTATCTTCCCGTTATGTTTGGGAATAGGCCAGAAGAAGCGGTACAGGACGAAGAGGGCGTACGCATCATGCGTACCTTGGGGCGCAACCTCGCGTGGATAATGCAGTCGCTCGAGGCGGCGCGTGCGGCAGGTGTATGCGTTCCCGAAGCCCTGCCAGCTGCGCGGACTAACTTTATTCGCTAAAGCTTGTTTCTGTTCCATCCGTTCAAGCCTGTGCAATCCGCTCTAGCTTATGCAATCCGCTAAAGTCTGTTCCATCTGTTCAAGCCTGTTCGGTTCTTCAATAAGGAGCAACGTGAGCCATATGAGCACACCAGTGCATACACGGCCTGCCGTCGCCTTCTTCGACGTAGACGGGACACTCGTGTTTGCCGACAAAGACGCGTTGGAACGTATGCCACGAGAAGCAATGAATGTGTGTCCCCCGCCGTTCAAACGCGACACCGATGCTATTCGCGCCATGCTTGCAGCAGGAAATCTTGCATTTCTGTGTACGGGTCGTGCTTTGTGTAACCTGCATCCAGATCTCCTGGATTTGCCCTGGAGTGGGACGATTACCCTTTACGGTGGTCGTGTTACCTTGGGCGATGAGGTATTGCGCGACTATCCGTTTACCGATGAGCAGCTCAAAGAGCTTATCGATGGCCTGTGCGAGTGCAAGGGCAACGCTTGCATTGCGGGCACAGATACCTGCGTTGAAACCTGCGATGGCATACGGACTCAGGGTAGCTGGCCCAAAGTAGCCTCACTTGAGGACTTACGTAAGCTCTACCCTCATACCAAGTTCGGCAAGGTCTTTCTCGACTTTGAAGCAGGCGAGGCTTTACTGTCACGCCCTGTAGTGCGCGATGAGCTATCCTACATGCCCCGTCTGGGCGCTAATTTTCCCTGGAGTGAGTTCTGCCCCAAGGAAAATGACAAAATGCTGGGGGTTCGCACTATTATGCAGCGCCTTGGCGATAGCGTTGGTACCAGCTACGGCTTTGGCGACTCAGACCTCGACCTGCCCTTGCTGCGTGAGTGCGACATTGCTGTATCGGTGGAAAACGCAACTGAGGCGCTCAAGGCGGAAAGCGACTATATCAGCTCAGCAGTTACCGAAGGCGGCGTGGCGCAGGCCTTGGAACACTTTGGTCTGTGTGGGTAGCTTTATACCCGTGGGGCAAGCTATGCCACGGCGTCGCTTACACTTCGGAGCCTATGCCCCGGCGTGCGGAGCCTGTGCTGCCGTGTGCCGTGTGCCGTGCGCGCCAAGCTATGCCACAACATCGCTTGCGCGCATAGCCGCGAGCGTTTTGTCGAAGAGGGTATCCAAGTCCCACTCCAGCATCTCTGCACCTTGACGAATGGTGTCACGTGAGCAGCCTTGAGCGAAGCGCTTGTCCTTAAACTTCTTTTTGAGGGACTTCACGCTCATATCGTCTACGCTCTTGGAGGGGCGCATGAGCGCTGCTGCGCCGATAAGACCGGTAAGTTCATCAACGGCAAACAAAACCTTTTCACGCAGCGTTTGGGGCTCTATGGTAACGTCTGTGGCACCCCAGCCATGGCTTACACAGGAGTGAATAATATCTTCGGGAACTCCTGCTGCGTGCATAAGTTCTTGTGCTTTGACACAGTGCTCATCGGGCCACTGCTCAAAATCGAGATCGTGCAGCATCCCGATAATGGCCCAGGTATCCGCCTCATGAGCGTAGCCTAAGTCGTGGGCAAACCAACGCATAACATCGGATACGGTCTGCGCGTGCTTCAAATGGAACTCGCCCTCGTTATAGCGGGTGAGCAATTCCCAAGCCTCATCGAGGCTATACACTCCGGGCGCCTGCGCTGCGGGTGCAGGCGTCGTCTCAGGTGCCTCGGGTTCCTGCGCTGCGGGTGCGGGCGTTGCCTCAGCTGCGGGTACCTGTGCCTCGGGTTCCTGCGCTGCGGGTGCCTGTGCCTCGGGGGTGTGTGCCATGGCTTTCCTCACTATCTCAAAATCTCACTATATCGAGATTTCATTACATCATCGTGCCGCCAGAGACATCAACCGTAGCACCAATAATTTGGCTCGACATAGGAGAGCTCAAAAATGCAACAATTCGGCCAATCTCTAGGGGTGTGGCAAAGCGGTGGGTGGGCAGCAGATTGAGCTTTGAGTCGTAGTCGGGATCTTCCGGGTGGAAGAGCTTCTCGGTAACAACGTATCCAGGTACCACCGAGTTGCAAATGATACCGTACTCGGTTACCTCCTTCGCAATTGCTCGCGTAAGTGAGGCGATAGCTCCCTTGGCAGCAACATAGTTGCTCTTGTCTCGCCCATTTTGAAAGAAGGCAGCCTTAGCAGAAAAATTGACAATATGGCCAGGTCGTCCATCTGCCTTGCAATCACGAACAAAGCGCTTCGACATGGTAAACACATGGTTGAGCGCACCGTTGATGCCTCGTTCCCACTGCTCATAGCTCATTTCGTCGAAGGGGCAATGGGGCATGCAACCACCACAGGCGTTGTTCACGAGGATATCGACAGGTCCCATAACCCTGCGTATCTCATCAAAGAGGGGATCGACATTTTCGTGTTGTGATATGTCGCACATGAATGGACGTACCTCAACTCCGCTTTGCTTGGCTATAGCTGCACAGGCTGCCTCAGAGCCTTCTTTGTCGGAGCGGTACACCACAGCAACACGGCAGCCCTCATCCGCCAGCGCCTCTGATACGCCACGGCCAATGCCTTTTGCGCCGCCTGTTACAATGGCAACCTTGTTCTGAATGTGCAAGTCCATGAGGGCTCCTTTCCGGCCGGTAATCCTCCGTGGTACAACTAGCAAGGATAATAGGTTGTAGGTATGCCTGTAGGTGTAGCGAATCAAGCAGGTGTACCGAATCGACATGTGCACGTATTCATGGTACGAGCGTTCGATTAGTTTGGCATGTAGTTTGAGATGTAGTCGGGGCCCCACATTGCGTGGTGGATTACCACGGCAGAGATGGTGGATTGCCACGGTAAAGGAGAGTGTATGCGCGATCTAGTTCGCTACCTTACCGGTTATGAAAAGGAATGCATCTTAGCGCCCCTTTTCAAGCTATTAGAAGCTGCATTTCAGCTGGCAACACCCTTGGTGGTAAGCGAGATCGTCGACCGTGGCATACAGGCAAGCGACACAGACTATATAGCAGCTTGTGGTTGTTTACTTGTTGGCCTTGCCTGCATTGGGTTTTGCTGCGCGGTCTTCGCACAATACTTTTCCGCTAAGCTGGCCAGCGGATTTGGTACACGCCTGCGCAATGACCTCTTCGCGCACGTAGCGACGCTTTCACAGAACGAGCTCGATAAGCTGGGTCAGGCAACGCTCATTACGCGCATTACCAACGACAGTCTACAAGTACAAAGTGGCGTCAACATGTTCTTCCGCCTCATTTTGCGCTCGCCCTTTGTGGTTGGCGGCTGCCTTGTGATGGCCTTCACTATTGACGGCACACAGGGCCTCATTTTTGTTGTGACGATAGCGCTGCTCAGCGTTGCGGTGGTTTTGCTCATGCGCATTCCGGTAAAAAGCTTTGGAGTCGTACAAGCAACGCTCGATACCATCCAGAGTCGCGTGCACGAAAACTTACGTGGCGTGCGTACCATTCGAGCGTTTCGGCGCGAGGCCTTCGAGCAAGCATGCTTTCATCGTGAAGCAGATGAGCTGTATGCCAAACAAGTTTACGCTGCTCGTATTTCAGCACTTATGAACCCAATTACCTACGTAGGAATTAACCTGTGCCTTATTGCGGTGATTGCTACTGGTGCTGTGCAGGTAGCGACAGCTTCTTTGACTACTGGTGCTGTCGTAGCGCTTGTTAACTATGTTGCCCAGATTCTCACGGAGCTGGTGAAACTCGTTGATTTTGTTGGTCTCATGGCGCGCTCGATTGCCAGCGCGCAACGGCTTCAAGAATTGCGCGCGATGCACAGCTCAATGCAGCAGGGTACGGTTGACGTTCTGCCTTGGGATGTCCTGCCCCTGCAGGCGAGTCCTACCCCTTCCGAGCACGGCGGGAGGTCACAGCCTCCCCGGGATGTCTCATCTCGGGACGCTCTGTCTCGGCAGGCGAGCCTGAGCATGTGCGATGTCTCGTTTAGCTACCCCGATGCGGGCGCTCCCGCACTGCAACACATTTCCGTATCAATTCCTGCAGGTGGAGTGTTAGGTGTCATTGGAGGTACTGGCTCGGGGAAAACGACGCTTGCATCACTCATTATGCGTGAATACGACGTGAGCGAGGGAATGATCGCTGTGGGCGACTGCGACGTGAGGAACTTTACCTTTGCCGCTCTGCACAGGACGGTTGGTGTGGTGCAACAGGGAGCACCTCTGTTTTCTGGAACCATTGCCGACAATATACGTTGGGGAAAATTTGATGCGACCGACGATGAGTTGATGTGTGCCCTGCGCCAGGCTCAGGCAGATGACGTTATTGCCTCACGAGAGGATGGCCTGTACGCATATATTGAAGAAGGTGGCAAAAACCTTTCCGGGGGTCAGCGTCAGCGCCTCAGCATTGCGCGTACCCTAGTGGCGGAGCCTCAGCTGCTTGTGTTGGATGACGCGACCTCTGCCCTTGACTTTGCAACTGAGGCACGCCTGCGCCGCGTTCTTGCAAAGGAGCTGCATGACACCACGAAAGTAATTATTTCCCAGCGAGTCTCCGCCATACGTCATGCAGATGTCATCCTCGTGCTTGACGAAGGTAAGCAAGTGGGGTGTGGAACGCACGACGATCTTGTACAGAGCTGTCCAGTATACCGACAGATATGTTTGTCCCAACTCTCAGAGGAAGAAGTTCTCTCATGAGCGCGCGTGAGCAGCACAGCTTGTCGCAGCACAGCTCGGCGCAGCATAGCTCCCTACATCAAGGCGCAACACAGCGCGGTGCAATGCAGCACAGCTCAACCGTGAGAAGAACGCTGAGCTTACTCACGGTACATCCGTGGCTGCTTTCGGCCTGTGCTTTGCTTTCTGTTGTTGTGGTGGTATCTACTTTGCTGCTGCCCATACTCTCTGGCCAAGCGCTCGACTGCATTGCGGCGGCAGGGCAGATAGATGCTCTCAACCTACAACGGATACTTGCCTTTATGGGTCTAACGATTGTGGTGACTGCACTTTCCCAGTACGTACTCAGTGAAGTGTCGAACAGGTTGGTTTATGGCTTGATGCGCGATATGCGTACGATGGCCTTTGATAAGCTCAGCCGTCTACCGCTTGCATACATAGATGTACATCCTGCAGGAGACATTACCTCTCGTGTCGTAACCGATATAGAACAGCTCTCTCAAGGATTGTTGCTCGGCCTGCAGCAGTTGCTTACGGGCATCCTTACCATCGTCATTACGCTCGTTCTTATGTTTGAACTCGATGCCTTTACCACCTTGGTGGTGATGTGCATAACGCCTATATCTGCAGTGGTTACCGCAGTGCTCGTGCGTACGAGTCGAGCTTACTATAACGAACAAAATGAACGACGTGGTGATGTGTCTGCCTATGTTGAAGAGATGATCGAGGGGGTAGCGACGCTGCGTGCCTTTGGTATGGAGCAGCGCGTAAGCCGTGTATTTGACGAAAAGGACAATGCCCTAGGTGAGGCCATGCTTCGCTCCGTTTTCGTGTCGTCGCTTTCCAATCCAGCGACGCGCTTTGTAAATTCACTTGTCTATGCAGGCGTATGTGTATTCGGCGCGATAGCGGCGGTGAAAGGCAGTGTGACCGTAGGAGGTCTTTCGGCATTTCTATCCTATGCTAATCAGTACTCGAAACCCTTCAACGACATATCGTCGGTTCTAAGTGAGCTACAAAATTCCTTCGCGTGCTCTGAACGCCTCTTTATGCTGCTAGATGAGCCCGAGATTCAAGCTGAAGATGAGAGTTGTAGGGAACTTAAAAACATTAAGGGTCAAGTTGAGCTTAAAGATATTTCTTTTTCGTACAACCCTGGTCATGAGATACTTCATGAGCTTTCTCTTGCAGCACAACCTGGGCAAACAGTTGCCATCGTGGGACCTACGGGCTGCGGTAAAACCACCCTCATCAATCTCCTTATGAGGTTCTACGACGTGGATTCAGGCTCCATCTGTGTCGATGGGATTGATATTGCCTGTGCTACACGTGCAAGTGTTCGCGCGCATTGGGGGATGGTTTTGCAAGACGCCTGGGTAGCTGCAGGCAGCGTACGAGATAACATTGCAATGGGGAATCCACATGCACGTGACGAAGAGGTACAAGAAGCTGCTCAGCGTGCCCTCGCTCATTCCTTTATTACGCGTCTGCCTCAGGGTTATCACACGGTTCTTTCTGCTGGAGGAGGCGAGCTTTCTGCAGGGCAGCGTCAGCTTATCTGTATTGCACGGCTTATGCTCGCGCTTCCCCCCATGCTCATTCTGGATGAGGCTACCTCTTCAATAGACACAAGAACTGAGCAGCGTGTACAAGAGGCTATGCTGCGTCTCATGGAAGGTAGAACAAGCTTCGTTGTGGCACACCGAC
>CAYTTI010000046.1:3059-7846 GCA_964440675.1 uncultured Coriobacteriaceae bacterium | reverse complement strand
TTGGGAAAAGAGCTCGAAAAGCTGCAGCGCAACCTCGTTGGTGTGCGTGACATGAACGCCTTGCCCAAGGCCGTCTTTGTTATCGATACCAAGCGCGAAGAGCTTGCGGTGCGAGAGGCTAACCGCTTGGGTATCCCGGTGGTTGGTTTGGTGGATACCAACTCCGATCCCGACCTTATAGACTATCCCATCCCTGCGAACGACGACGCTATTCGCTCGGTCTCGCTCATGTGCGAGCTTATGGCAGACGCCTGTCTTGCGGGTTCTGGCAAGGAGCAGATTTCCGTTGAGGAAATGGCTGGTACGGATGGCAAGCCCGCCGAGCCCGTGCATGCAGATGTGGCGGCTAAAACGACTGCAGCGCCTGCGCAAGCCGAAGATGCATTTCAGGATGCAACAGATACACCAAAGAAAGAAGCATCCAACGAGTAACGAGTAGGAACAGATAGGTTTGCATATAAACAGATGCGTTCGCATATAGCCATAACTTCTAAGGAGTTGTAGTCTCCTTATTTCAACGAGAAAGGCATCATGAGATGGCTCAAATTACTGCAGCTTTGGTTAAGCAGCTCAGAGAGATGACCGATGCTCCCATGATGGAGTGCAAGAAGGCGCTCGTCGAGGCCGATGGTGACATTGAGAAGGCCGTTGATGTTCTTCGTACCATAGGCATCGCTAAGGCAGTTAAGCGTGCTGGTCGTGAAACGAACGAAGGCACCATTGCCGCCTATGTTTCAGAAGACGGAAAGGTTGCAGCCTTGCTCGAGCTTACCTGTGAGACCGACTTTGTGGGTACAAACCCCAAGTTCACGGGCTTTGCAGCTCAGCTTGCAGAAGTTGTTGCGACTCAAAACCCGGCGGATAGTGATGATCTGCAGGCCTGTATTCTGGGTGATCAGAGCGTCGAGGCGGCACTTACCGAGATGATTCACACCATCGGTGAGAACATGAAGATTGCGCGCTTTGCGCGTCGCAGCATAGAGAACGGTGCGTTTTCTAGCTACATCCACTTGGGTGGTAAGTTGGGTGTTGTGGCCGAGTTTTCCTTCAACGATGAAACCACGGCCACAAACGATGAATTCAAGACCTTCGCCCATGATGTAGCTATGCAGATTGCTGCCGTCAATCCTGTTGCTGCACGTCGTGAGGATGTTCCGGCCGATGTCATCGAGCACGAAAAGGAGATCTATCGTGCTCAGGCTGCCGATTCTGGCAAGCCAGAGGCAATCCAGGAGAAGATTGCAACAGGACGCCTTGAGAAGTTCTACAAGGAGATGGTACTTACCGAGCAGCCCTTCGTTAAGGATAGCTCGACAACTATTAATGAGCTTGCAGCAAAGGTGAGCAAGGCCTGCGGTGACAATATCGAAATTACCACCTTTGTTCGTTTTGCATTTGGTGAATAAGCTTACGGTGAGTCACGTCCACCTTTTTTGAGGGGAGCCGCTGGATGCAGCGGCTCTTTCTCGTAGTAGTGGCGCGCCGGGCGTGCATGTCTCACACCTGATCCCATCGCTGTCTTTTCTCGACTAGTGCCTCTGGTAGAATTTCGATACCCTATGCGCGTAGATACCCTATGTGCATAGGTAGTGAGCTTGGGAACATTGCGTCTGTCCCGAAGGCTCAGCTATAGATGTCACATCAATTGCGAGGAGGCTCGTTTGTCCGATTTCATCTATCACCGAGTACTACTCAAACTCTCTGGAGAAGCCTTGTTGGGAGAGCGTGAGTACGGCATCGATGTCATGATGCTCGAGAAGCTTGCGCGCGAAATTAAGCCGGTGTGGGAAGGTGGCGTACAAATTGCCATTGTCGTAGGAGGTGGAAATATCTTTCGTGGCCTTGCAGGAGCGTCTCGCGGCATGGATCGGGCACAGGCGGATTACATGGGGATGCTTGCTACGGTAATGAACTCGCTTGCCTTGCAGGATTGCTTTGAGCGCAATGGGATGGATAGCCGTGTTATGAGCGCTATCGAGATGCAGGAAGTCTGCGAGCCCTACATTCGCCGCCGTGCGGAGCGCCATCTTGAAAAAGGTCGTATTGCCATCTTTGCCGCAGGTACCGGAAACCCCTACTTCACAACCGATACAGCAGCAGCCTTGCGTGCCTGCGAGATAGGTGCCGAGTGTCTCATGAAGGCAACGAAGGTAAGCGGTGTTTACGATAAAGATCCCTTGATATTTGAGGATGCAAAGAAATTTGACACCATTAGCTATCGAGAGGTTATAACGCGCGACCTTCGCGTGATGGATACTACTGCAATAGCCTTGTGTCAGGATAACAACATGCCGATGCTCGTTTTCAATATTTCAGACACGGGTGTATTTGAACAGGCCTTACAAGGCAAGCCTGTTGGTACCACTATTGTCGAGGAGGACTAAGCAATGAGCCAGTACACCGACAATGCAAACGACAAAATGGAGAAGTGCCTTCATACTCTGCAAGAGCAGTTTACGAGGGTACGCACCGGACGTGCAAACCCACACATTCTCGATAGAATCCAGGTTGACTACTATGGACAGGCAACACCCATCACTCAGCTTGCAGCAGTGAAAGTGCCCGAGGCAAGTATGCTTGTTGTAGAGCCCTGGGACAAGTCAATTCTCAATGCAATCGAAAAGGCGATTGCGGGCTCCGACTTGGGAATTACGCCCACCAACGATGGCCATATGCTGCGCTTGCCCTTCCCCGCGCCAACCGAGGAACGTCGCAAGGAGCTCGTCAAGGAGTGTCGCTCGCTTGCTGAGGGCTCACGTGTTGCCATTCGTAATGTTCGTCGCGATGCTAATAGCAAGATCGATCGCGATGAAGATCTCTCCGAGGATGACAAGCGCCATGAACAATCTCTCATTCAAAAATTGACGGATTCCTACATTGCGCAGGTTGAAGATAAGCTTAAGGCGAAGACGGCTGAGATTATGGAGATTTAAGTGGAGTCAGATCCGGAGATTCTTGCTCAGTATTTCAGCGAGGCACCAGCAGATATAGCACTTTCTGACATTGATATGGCTTGTTTGCCGCGCCACATCTCGTTCATTATGGACGGCAATGGTCGTTGGGCTACTGCCCGTGGGTTACGCCGTGGAGAAGGACATAGAGCTGGTATCAATTCTTTGCGCGAAACTATCACCGCCAGTGTGCGCCTCGGCATCGATTACATCTCAGCGTATGCCTTTTCAACGGAAAACTGGAAGCGTCCGCGCGCCGAGGTCGAATTGCTGATGCGCCTGTTCTCCACAACGCTTATACAGGAACTGCCGTTATTTGACCAGGAAAACGTTCGTTTGAAGTTTTTAGGCGATATCGATGCACTGCCCAACAGGGTACGGAACACCTTTTATCAGGGGCTCGAACACACGCAAGACCACACGGGGATGACTCTCGCCTTGGCCGTTAACTATGGGGGACGCGATGAGATTGTGCGTGCAGCGCGTCTGCTTGCGCAAGATGCTGTTGAACAGGGGCTTGATCCTGCCGATATAGACGCTCCTACCTTTGCACGCAGGCTGTATAGCGCAGATATGCCCGATCCGGATTTGATCGTTCGTACCTCGGGTGAGCTGCGCGTATCTAACTACCTGTTGTGGCAAATCGCGTATTCCGAGTTCTATATAAGCGATACCTTATGGCCCGATTTTGACCGTTGGGAGCTGTTGCGAGCGATTCGTGCCTACCAGGGAAGAAACAGGCGTTTTGGGAGGGTGTATCAGTGAAGGAGCCAGCAGACACAAGCTCTCAGGCTACGGGCGCAGATCTTGCGCCGCGCATACTGAGCGCGATTGTCTACGTTGTTGTCATAGTTGCTTGCTTATGGCTTGGGGAAATACCAACCGCAATCCTTGTAGCGGTTATGTCGTGTTTGTGCTGTATTGAGTTCTTTCGCATGATGCGTCAGGCGGGGCGTCTGCCCTACATTCAGCTTGGCCTCATTGGGTCGGTATTGTTTCCCTTAGCAACGCTGTTGCCAGCCTCCTACATGGTCATTACGATTTTCCTTTTCATTATCTTGCTTGGCTGTTGGTATGTATTGACACCACGTGCAAACGTACTCGATGTATCAGTGACAGTATTTGGAGCGCTGTATACGGGGGTGCTCTTTTCGTCGATCGTTGCCATCCGAAGTGCAACGGGAGACATCGACGGTTTTCTTTTAAGTTTGGGAATATTCGGGTCGACTTGGGTAAACGATACCTTTGCCTATGCTGTGGGCAGGGCCTTTGGAAGGCACAAAATGGCACCGCGCATCTCTCCCAACAAGAGCTGGGAGGGTTTTTTTGCCGGCTTGCTGGGATCGGCTCTTGTCTGGGCGCTGCTTGCCTTATGGGGTGTGTGTGATATCACGTGGCCAATGGCGCTCAGCTGTGCACTTGGTACCGGCATTTCAAGTACTATAGGTGACCTCTTCGAATCGCGCATCAAGCGCGGTGTTGGCGTGAAGGATTCTGGCACGCTTATGCCGGGACACGGTGGTATGCTCGATCGCTCTGACTCTATTCTCTTTGCGGGCTCTGCTGCGCGTGCACTGCTGCGCATTTGGGGCATCATATAGGCATTTGGCGCTTGGGGCATTACACAGGCATCATATAGGCATCATATAGACGTGAAAAAGGAGATTCATTAAGGTGGATCAGCTCTTGGATGTACTTTCAATCATCTTTTGGGGTCTGGTAGTTATTTCTTTTGCGGTCTTTACCCACGAAGCCGGCCACTATCTTGCGGCCCGACTCTTTCATGTACGTGCAACTGAGTTGTTTATGGGCATGCCCTGTCGATATAAGCTTGCA
>CAYTTI010000046.1:0-3049 GCA_964440675.1 uncultured Coriobacteriaceae bacterium | reverse complement strand
TTCCGCTCAAAAAAGACGGGTACGCTCATTGGGGTCACGCCTCTGTTGTTGGGCGGTTATACCAGAATTTGTGGCATGATAGGCCAGGAAGACCCACGCCTTGCCGATGTTTTGGCAGCTGTTGTGCGCAGAGGTAGTGCAACAGTAGCTGAAATAGGAGCAGACATCGGTTGCGAGGATGCTGATGAAGTCTTTCAGTTGCTCGAGGTTCTTGTTGACTGGGCCTCTATTGAGCAGGTTGAAACGAAGGCCGACCAGGAACATGCGATCGAGACCGCAGAGCTTAGCTATCGTACGCTTGCACGCGATACGCAAGGACGTACCATCTACGACGTGGCAAACCACGTTGGCGAGCCGGGTAGCTCGTGTGCTGGTGATGTGTCCTTGGTAAGCGATCCGGCAGCCCTGCTTGAGCAGGAGCGTTCTCATACCTATCTGGGTTGTGGTTTTTGGAAACGTGCGGGGATGCTTGTTGCAGGACCTCTGGTCAATATACTGTGCGGCATTCTGGCTATCGTGCTTATTACCTCTGTTCTTGGTATAGAAACGGTGGTAGCCGACTCGGTGGTGGGAGAGGTTCAGGCAGGCTCTCTGGCCGAGGAAGCGGGTCTTGTTGCAGGCGATGTCATAGTCGAGGTTGCTGGCGAGACGGTTCAAACCTGGTATGATCTCCGCCTTGTCTTAAGCGATGTGCTCGAGACAGGAGAGTCCTTTGGGCTTGTATGGGAGCGCGATGGTGTTGAGCTGAGCGCAACCATATACCCTGGAGCTGACGACACGCAGTTAGGTATCGTACAGGCAACCCAAACGATACGCATTGGCATCATCGATTCCCTCGCTATTGCTTTCAGCTATATCGCCCAGCTCGTCTCCTTTATTGCCCAGCTCTTTGTGCCGACGCGCACGGCAGAGATCCTCGATCAGTCAACCTCCATTGTAGGGATTGCCTACATGAGCCAACAGGCAGCCGCTGCTGGTCTCTCTGAGTTTTTGAATATTATTGCGTCAATCTCTATGTCGCTCGCGTTGATGAATTTATTGCCGATACCACCGCTCGATGGCGGCAAGTTGCTGCTCGAACTCATCGAGGCGATACGCAAGAAGCCCGTCTCAGTGCGTGTTGCCAATGGCTTGAGCATTGTAGGGGTCGTGTTCTTCCTCATCATATTTGTGTGGGTGCTGCGCGGCGATATTATTCGCTTTGTTCTTGCCTAGGAGTTCTTGCTTAGGAGTTTTTATGGGGTGCTTACGCCCATGTGATATAACACACCAAGTGCAGGTGGGAAGCGTTGCGGTGGGTGGCGGCGCGCCGATTAGCGTCCAGTCGATGACCAACACAGCTACCTCAGATGCTGAGGCGACGCTTGCCCAAATTGAGCGTCTTGCAGAGGCTGGATGCGATTTGATTCGCTGTGCGCTGCCTTCCAAAGAGGCTCTTGCAGGCTTTGAGCTTGTGTGTGCAAAATCTCCCATACCCGTTATTGCCGACATCCACTTTGATCACAAACTTGCGCTCATGGCTATCGAGCGTGGCTGTGCCGCACTTCGCATTAACCCAGGAAACATTGGCTCCTGGGCAGGTGTCGATGCAATTATTGATGCAGCAGGAGCGGCTCAGCTCCCCATTCGTATTGGGGTGAATGCAGGATCGCTCGATACACACATTGCACAGGATGCGTCCTATTCACTTCCCGAAAAGCTTGTACGTTCTGCTCAAGTATTTGTAGAGCACTTTACCGATCGAGGTTTTACCGATGTGGTGGTGTCGGCTAAGGCGCACGATGTACCAACCACGATTACCACCTATCGCCTGCTTTCACAGGAGCTTCCCTCGGTGCCCTTACATTTGGGGGTTACCGAGGCGGGGACAAGCTTTCAAGGAAGCATTAAGAGTGCGATAGCCTTAGGTGTCCTTCTACACGAAGGAATAGGGGACACTGTTCGAGTATCGCTTACGGCAGATCCGGTAGAAGAAGTGCGGGTGGCACAAGAAATCCTCGCTTCCTTGGGCTTACAGCGCACACGACCAGAGCTCGTGAGCTGTCCTACCTGTGGGCGAACCGAGGTCGATCTCATTGCCATGGCACAGCAGGTTGAGGAGGCGCTCCAGCAGGTGAAGAAGCCCATAACGGTGGCCGTCATGGGATGTGTTGTCAACGGCCCTGGTGAAGCCTCGGGTGCAGATATTGGGGTCGCCTGCGGTAAGGGTCGCGGTGCGATTTTTGTACGTGGCGAGGTTGTGTGTACGGTTGCTGAAAAAGATATCGTTCCCACCTTGCTCGAAGAGATCGAGCGCAGATTCTAAGATGCGGGACATCTCCGGTAGAATACGTACGGTAGTCGTAACACGGACAAATCAACGCCGAAGATGCTTACAAGTGATGCTTACAAGCACTATGTCTCGGGAGGAACTATGACCCGCCATCAAGACAGGCCTCAACAACCTCGCCATCAAGACAGGCCTCAGCTGCCTCGCTACCAATGCATGTCTCAGGTGTATGCTCCAACGCTTAAGGAAGACCCTGCCGAGGCAGAGCTGGCAAGTCATCGTTTGTTGCTCCGTGCGGGGATGATTCGGCGTACTGGCGCAGGCTTGTATACCTATCTGCCCCTTGCCTGGCGCTCCATCCTCAAAATTGAAGCAGTAATCCGTGAGGAGATGGCAGCCATAGGTGCTCAAGAGATGCAGGTTCCTATTGCAACACCTGCTGAGCTTTGGGAACAGTCAGGCCGCTGGGATGTATATGGACCAGAACTCATGCGTCTTTGCGATCGCCATGATCGCCAATTTGCACTCGGTCCCACTCACGAGGAAACCTTTACCGAGCTAGTTCGCGATGAGCTGCGCAGTTATCGCCAGCTTCCCGTTGTGCTGTACCAAATTCAAGACAAATTCCGTGATGAAATTCGTCCTCGTTTTGGATTGATGCGTGGTCGTGAGTTCATCATGAAGGATGCATATTCCTTTGCTGCTGATCCCGCATCGTCTCGGCAGTGCTACGAGGATCAAAAAGATGCCTACCAGCGCATTTTTGATCGCTTGGGCATG
>CAYTTI010000045.1:5212-7943 GCA_964440675.1 uncultured Coriobacteriaceae bacterium | reverse complement strand
GGTGGCTATGAAGGAAATCCGTAAGATCATGTGTGCATGCGGCTCTGGTCTTGGATCAAGCCTACTCGTTGAGATGAACATTCAAGAGGTGCTTGCTGAATTTGGGATCACAGGAGTTGAGGTTACGCACTCCACCACCTCAGATGTTCGTCCAGGAGCTGCCGATCTATTCGTGATTGGACGTGACCTTGCCGACTTTGTGAAAGGAGTCGATGAGGATCAGAAAGTCGTTCTCACCAACATTGTTGATAAGGCCGAACTCAAGGAGAAGCTGCGCGTCAGCCTTGAGATCGACTAGCGTTCATTTCAATTCGACGAGCGTTCGTTTCAGTTCGATCAGTTCGAGTTCACTACAATGTAACGAGCGTTCATTCCAGTAAAGAGCCCCGAAAAAGAGCCCCATGCGATATGGGGCTCTTGCATGAATACTCTTGTGTGGACGCTCTTGTAGAGATGCGCTTCGTACGGTCTCTTATCGGCTCTTACTCGATCAAGCCTATACGTAAAACAGCATCTGGTTGTAGCTGGGTACGGGCCAATAGTCCTGCCCGCAGATGAGTTCCATCTCGTCAATTACCTTGCGCAAGGATTCCATGGCAGGAATAACTTCATCGCGGCATATATCATTCCGCGTCTTGGGATCTTCCGTTTCGCGTGCACGGGCTGCCTTGACGTCGAGATCCCCCATGTGCTGGGCAGCATTGTTAATGCCGTCGGTCAACTCCACTACCAAACGCTTCTCGGTCGCTGACTCAATGCCGATAGATGCCTTGGTTGCAACAGAATCTGCTAAGTCGCCCGAGTACGCCATAAGTGCTGGCAAGTACATATGGCGTACCATGTAGACCATGGTATTGGCTTCAATGTTGATGAGCTTGGCATACTGCTCTGCCTGCGCCACGTAGCGCGAGTGCATCTCAGCCTCATTGAAGACCTCGTACTGTTTGAACAGCGCGATGTTTTCTGGTTTGGTAAGGCACGGAAGGGCATCGGCTGTGGTTTTGAGGTTGGGAAGGCCGCGGCGCTTTGCCTCTTGCTGCCACTCTTCAGAATAACCGTCACCCGAGAATATGATGCGCTGGTGCTCTTTCAGGGTTTTGCGCACCCATCCAACTGCCTTCTCCTCAAAGTCATCGGCAGGCACTGCTTCCATTGCTGTCGCGAAGGCGTCAAACTGCTCGGCAACAATTACGTTGAGCACCATGTTAGGATCGGACAGGTTTTGCTGCGAGCCACACATGCGGAACTCAAACTTGTTGCCGGTAAAGGCAAAGGGGCTCGTGCGGTTGCGGTCGGTGTTGTCGCGCAAAACATCAGCAATCTGAGGAACCCCCAGATCCATGAGGCGCTGTTTGTGCGAGGTGTAGCTTTCTTCATTAATGAGGGCATGCACGATATCTTCTAGCTGCTCGCCCAAGAAGATGGACAGGATGGCAGGAGGAGCCTCATTTGCGCCCAAACGGTGATCGTTGCCTGCGGAGGCAATAGAGGCGCGCAACAGATCTGCATGACAATCCACCGCAGCAATGAGGCAGGTGAGGATAACAATAAACTGCAGGTTCTCCTCGGGATTGGTGCCAGGCTCGAGCAGGTTTCGTCCATCTGCTGCGATTGACCAGTTGTCGTGCTTGCCCGAGCCGTTTACGTACTCAAAGGGCTTTTCGTGCTCAAGGCAGGCAAAGCCATACTTCGTTGCAAGCAGACGCAGCTTCTCCATAGTGAGCAGGTTATCGTCTACTGCAAGTGTGGCGCTCTCGTACTCAGGTGCGAGCTCATGCTGAGAGGGAGCAACCTCGTTGTGCTTGGTGCGCACAGGAATACCGAGCTTCCAGAGTTCATCGTCAATCTCTTTGAGAAAGGCATTAACGCTGGGACGAATGGCACCAAAGTAGTGCTCTTCAAGCTCTTGTCCTTTGGCGGGCTCACAACCAAAGAGGGTGCGGCCCGTGAGAATGAGGTCGGGGCGTTGCTTGTAGTCTTCCTCGTTAATAAGGAAGAACTCTTGTTCTGGGCCAACTGTTACATCAATCTTGGTGGGGTAGTTTCCAAAGAGTGC
This sequence comes from uncultured Coriobacteriaceae bacterium, assembly GCA_964440675.1. GTDB lineage: Bacteria > Actinomycetota > Coriobacteriia > Coriobacteriales > Atopobiaceae > CADBMC01. Next base: position 5,887 of record CAYTTI010000045.1, on the reverse strand, counting down.
TAACACCCGCTTGCCCTGCTTGTCGAGGGCATTGATGGAGCGTAAAAGCGGTGTACGCTTGTCGAGGGCTTCTCCCGTATAAGAAACAAAGGCGGTGGGAATGCAGAGTACCTCATCCTTAATGAATGCCGGGCTTGTGGGATCCCAGGCCGTATAGCCACGTGCTTCAAAGGTAGCCCTCAAACCTCCGCTGGGAAAGCTCGATGCATCGGGCTCGCCCTGTACCAGCTCCTTGCCCGAGAAGGTCATGAGCGCCGTTCCATCGCCCTCAGGGCTTACAAAGCCATCGTGCTTTTCGGAGGTAATGCCATTTAAGGGCTGGAACCAGTGCGTAAAGTGCGTAGCCCCATTCTCTATTGCCCATTCCTTCATTGCATGGGCAACCTCGTTTGCGATGTCGAGATTCAAAGGCTCACCATCGTGAAGCACCTTGCAAAGTTCCTTATAGGTAGGTTTAGGCAGCCGCTCTTTCATGACCGACTCGCTAAACAGAAGGCTTCCGTACTCTTCCTGCACCTTATTGTTCATACTGGCTCCTCGCTTTCATTACGGGTATGGTGGGATTTCCCGCCACGTATCGCCACTAACGATAGACAGGATTTATGTCATTTGAATTTCCAACGTGATACACACAGGAGACACGGCCATAACATACATATGAAAGATACAAGCTCC
>CAYTTI010000045.1:0-5112 GCA_964440675.1 uncultured Coriobacteriaceae bacterium | reverse complement strand
CGTGCGTGTTCCTCATCGAGCAGCAAGGTTACAATCATGGACACGTGTGGAAACAAGAAATGAGCATGTGTGGAACGCACGGAGTTGAGGTATGGAGCGAGGAGTTTAGGTATGGACGTTGCCCCTGTTGATCCTGCGCAGCAACAGCTGAGTGCCCGTGAGCAGCCTATTGGTCGCCCGCGGCCTATTATTGCCTGTATTGATGGCAATTCGCTCATGCATCGTGCTTTTCATGCGGTGCCTGCTTCAATGCATGCTCCCGACGGTAGACCAACTAACGCCGTTTTTGGCTTTTGCACCATGCTCATCAAGCTTATTGATAGCTTTCAGCCCGACGGCTTGGTTGTTGCCTTCGACAAGGGTAAACCCAAAGCACGTATGGAGCTGTTGAAGCAGTACAAGGCGCAGCGACCGCCCATGGATAAGGATTTGCGCGTGCAGTTTCCTATGGTACAAGCTGTGCTCGCCGCCATGGATGTGCCCGTGGTTCAAATTGAAGGCTGGGAGGGCGATGATCTCTTAGGCACGCTTGGCTGTATGGGCGAGGCTGCAGGCTTTGACATGCTTATTGTGACAGGCGATAGAGACATGTATCAGCTTACAACCGAGCATGTGCGGGTGGTGACGACGCGCAAGGGCATGTCGAAGGTACAGGTTATGACACCTGAGACCGTGGCCGATCTCTATGGTGGTATAACGCCAGAGCTGGTACCAGACTTCTATGGCTTAAAGGGGGATAGCTCGGACAATATCCCCGGGGTTCCCGGCATCGGTCCTAAAAAAGCAGCGGCACTCATCACGAAGTATGGAAGTCTGGATGCTGTTATTGAGCACGTCAATGAAATAAAGGGCAAGATGGGTGAGAACTTGCGTGCCCACATTGATGATGCTCTCGTTTCGCGCGAGGTAGCGACTATCAGAACAGATGCTCCCATTAGCTTTGATTTAACGGAAGCGAAGTTTCCTACCTTTCATGTAGAGAAGCTGCGCACTACCTTTGCCGAGCTGGGTTTCACGAAGATTTCTCGGCGTATGCTCGCCCTTGTCGCCTCGGATGAAGCGGCTTCACTGGACAGAATTGAGCTCGGCGAGCTCATGTGTGCTGGTGCTGCACGCGCTGCACTTGAAGCAGCGGCTGTGTCGGGCTCATGGATTGGCGTCAGCATTGAACCAGGGAGCACTGCTGCCCAGGTGACACTGAGCTTTGATAACAGCTCCTCATCTCAAAACCTCACGCTTTGGGCTGCTACTAAGACAAAGCTTTTGAAGCTTGAAGGCTCCGATGCGATCGAGGGTCTTTGCCAGCTCCTTCGCTTAGGCTTCATCGCTTCTGGCGATGTAAAGGGGCTTATACATGCAGTGAGTCCCGCTGACTCATCTCTAGATGAGTGTTTTGCTGCTGGCGCTGTAGATCCGGCGCGTATCTTTGATGTGGGGCTTGCTGGCTATTTGCTGGACTCATCGAAGGGTAGCTATCCGGTTCTCGAGCTTGCACAGCAATATCTTCAAGGGGGTCTGCCCGAGCCAACAGAGGAATTGCCCGAGGCGGCCTTAAGTGCGCGCGCAGCCTACGAGCTCGTGGAACCGCTTAAAGACGCACTCGAACAAGATGGGACAAAGAAGCTTTTCTCAGAGGTAGAAATGGTGCTCGTAGGTACGCTTGCGCGCATGGAGCGTTGCGGTTTGGCGGTTGATACCTCCGTCCTTTCCGAACAGTCAGCCGAGCTGGGAGAGGATATCGAGTTAATTCGCCGCACTATCTTTGATGAGGCAGGTGAAGAGTTCAATATTGACTCACCGGCGCAGCTGTCCCGCGTCCTCTTTGAGGTTTTGCGCCTACCCACGGCAGGTCTAAAGCGTACGCGCACCGGTTTTTATTCCACTAATGCATCGGTGCTTTCCAACTTAGCAGAACGTTTTCCGGTGGTACAGAACGTACTTGATTATCGAGAGAAGGCAAAAATCCGCTCAACCTATTTGGATGCCCTGCCAGCACTTGTCGCTCAGGATGGTCGCATTCATACCACCTTGAACCAAGCTGTTACGGCAACGGGAAGGCTTTCGAGCTCGAATCCCAATCTGCAAAACATTCCCATCCGCTCTGAGCTGGGGCACCGCGTGCGTAAGGCGTTTACGGTACCTGCAGGTTGCGTGTTCATGGCCTGCGATTATTCCCAAATTGAGTTGCGCCTGCTAGCACATCTTTCAGGCGATGAACATTTGGTAGCAGCCTTTTGTGAGGGTGTCGACTTCCACACGGCAACTGCCTCACGTGTATTTGGCGTTGCTCCGAGTGAGGTAAGTCCTGAGCTCAGAAGCCGTGCGAAGGCTGTTAATTTTGGCATTGTGTATGGCCAGCAGGCCTTTGGGCTTTCCCGCTCGCTACATATTTCTGTGCGTGAAGCCCAACAGATGATTGACAGGTACTTTGATGCCTACCCGGGTGTCAGAAGCTTTTTGGACGACACTGTCGCTTTTGCTCGCAGGCATTATTGGGTGGCGACGATGTACGGTCGCAAGCGTCATATCCCCGACATTAGCTCTCGCAACGTGCAAGCGCGTTCCTTCGCAGAGCGTACGGCCATGAACCACCCGATGCAGGGTTCAGCTGCCGACATCATCAAGATCGCGATGAATCGCGTGGATGAGCGTATGCGGCGTGAGGGTATGAAGTCCAAGCTGGTGCTCCAAATTCATGACGAACTCGACTTTGAGGTGCCCGAGGAAGAGATCGAAGCCATGGCACAGCTTGCCCGTGAGGAGATGGAAGAAGTGGCCGAGCTACGTGTACCGCTGCTTGCAGAGCCCTCATGGGGAGCTACCTGGGCGGAGGCGAAGTAGTGGATAGGGTAGTTGTCTATACCGACGGCGCATCACGGGGCAACCCAGGGCGGGGAGGCTACGGGGCGATCTTACAATTCGTTGACAGCGCGGGTACAGAGCACAGTAAGGAGCTTTCGGCAGGCTATCGTGTAACCACGAACAACCGCATGGAACTTTTGGCTGCCATCGTGGCTTTAGAAGAACTCAAACGCCCCTGTGAGGTGAGTCTGTATTCGGATTCGCGCTATCTGGTGGATGCCTTTAACAAGGGTTGGGTGGATAATTGGCAGGCGCGCGGTTGGAAAACAGCGAATCGTGTACCGGTAAAAAACCAAGATCTGTGGCTTCGACTACTCAAGGCGCAATCGTCTCATCGCGTGAGTTGGCGCTGGGTTCAAGGGCATGCAGGCAATTCCTTAAATGAGCGCTGCGACCAGCTCGCAACACAGGCTGCCGATGGAGACGACCTTATGGAAGATGAGGGCTTTCAGACCGAGTTATAGCGTACGCTTAGGGTGCTGTTTCAGCGATTCTGCTTGAAATGTACGTCTATCTTTTGTACAGTTCCTGACAGTCTGTGTAAAGTTCGTGTACGAGTATCTGTTGGCCCCCGGACGAGTAGTTATCAGATTGGCATCAAAGGTGAAGATGTTTCGAGCGGTGACTAAGCGAACGGGGCCCCATTGGAAGGGGTCCATATCTTGAGTGAGATTCAAAACACCTCGATTTTCTCTTTGGAGGACATGAGCGACGATGAGTTGAATGGTCTCATCGATGGAACGATTACCGATCTTGAAGAGGGAACACTGGTAAGCGGAACCGTCGTTAAGATTGAACGTGATGAGGTGCTGCTCGACATCGGTTTCAAATCTGAAGGTGTCATCCCTGCTTACGAGCTTACCATTCGCAAAGATGCCAATCCTGCCGATCTCGTTTCCATGGGAGATGAGATTGAGGCGCTTGTGCTCCAGAAGGAGGACAAGGACGGTCGCCTGGTGCTTTCTAAGAAGCGTGCTGAGTACGAGCGCGCATGGGCGAGCATCGAGGAGAAATTCAAGGCAGGTGAAAATGTTGAGGGCGACGTTATTGAGGTTGTCAAGGGTGGCCTTATCCTCGACATTGGCCTGCGTGGCTTTTTGCCGGCATCTTTGGTTGACCTGCGCCGCGTGAAGGATCTCTCTACCTACATGGGCACACGCATTGAGGCTCGCGTTATCGAGATGGATCGCAATCGCAATAACGTCGTGCTCTCGCGTCGCGTCGTGCTTGAAGAGTCTCGCAAGGCCGAGCGCCACGAGATTCTTTCAAAGCTTAAGAGTGGTATGCGCCTCAAGGGCACCGTTTCTTCCATCGTCGACTTTGGTGTATTCGTCGACTTGGGCGGCATCGATGGTCTGGTACACATTTCAGAGCTTTCGTGGAACCACGTTAACCACCCCTCTGAGGTTGTTAAGGCGGGTCAAAAGATCGAAGTCGAAGTGCTCGATGTCGATCTTAACCGCGAGCGCATCTCGCTGGGTCTCAAGCAAACGACAGAGGATCCCTGGCGTCAGCTTGTGAAGAAGTATCCGCTGGGTGCTATTGTCGAGGGTACGGTAACCAAGCTCGTGAGTTTTGGTGTCTTTGTGGATTTGGGCGATGGCATAGAGGGTCTTGTCCACATTTCCGAGATGGCACGTACGCACGTGGATGAACCCAGCCAGGTGTGTGAGATTGGCGACAAGGTTCAGGTCAAGGTTATGGAGATCGACATCGATCGTCGTCGTATCTCCCTCTCTATGAAAGCTGCTGCAGAAATTTTAGGCATTGAGGTTGAGGTGAAGCCACTTCCGGTACCTCAGGCTGCTGCAGATGGACAGGCAGGAGCTGATAGCGCGAGCTCTTAGTACAGGCGGAGCGTCTTGCGAACGCGTGGCTTGTTTTGTCAGCGTATGGCTTGATAAGATACGGGGGTTCCTAGCGAGCCCCCGTTTTAGGGTGCGGGGGTTCCCAGTGAGCTCCCGTTTTTCATGGCGCTTTTCGTGACGCTTTTTGTGGCTTATAGGACAAAAGGGGCCTCGGTTCTAAATGTGGGCTTGTTTGTGGCGCAGCGCGATAGGTGTAATGTGGCGTAGTGCGACAGGTGTAGGAAATAATTTGGGAGACAGTGTGCGTATCGAGAAGGTTTCAGCAGAGGTATACGAGCAAAGCTTACGGGCGTGTGGGCATGTGCTGCCCATAGAGCAGCTCCCTATATGGCAGGATTTTCAGGCGGCAATTCCGGGGCGCTCCCTGTGGGGCTACTGCCTC
>CAYTTI010000044.1:0-8089 GCA_964440675.1 uncultured Coriobacteriaceae bacterium | reverse complement strand
GCAAGCTGAATTTGCTCTTCCATGTTCTTGTACAAAATATTTGTTCCGCACAAGAGCTTGATTTTGTCCTCAAGATGTTCTGAGCGCACATCGTAGTAATGAGTTGGAATACGCAAGAGTTCTTGGGCGCCGAAAAGCTCCTTGCATACCTCATCGCAGGCCTGCATGATAATTTCATCGCCGGTATTTTCACTACCGAGAGCCGTATCGAGTAGAACCACGCTCTGCTGAGCAGGAAGCGCCCCCCCCCGGCTCATGCTTCAACTCGGGCGTTTTTCTTGCTCGCAGTAAAGAAAACCAGGCTTGAGGGTGACTCTTGGGAACAGGAAGTGGGTGGGCATCCGCAGTAAAAGCTAGGTATTCACGTATAGCGATACGCTCATGAAATGCCTCGAAGATGGCATGATCTCGGCTATAGTCATCAGAAAAGCTCACAGGGACAGTAAGCATTCCTATACACACATCGTGGTCGTGTTCACGCCGATAGAAATGAAGCGTTTCAACTCCCCTACATACCTGAGACTCGTCAATCGGCACATCTACTACATACGATCCATCTGCGTACGAGAAATTCAGCCACTGAATATCAGACTGATCGGGCTGAGACCAGCAAGCAACACGTAGACCCTCATAGACCTTGTCGGTATCAATGCGTATATGGAGTCCACCGCGCTTACAACAAAGAGGAATACTCATGTCGTGGAGCTGTTTATGCTCTGCCAATAGCTGTTCTCGCCAAATTGCCTCTGCTTGTTCGTTCGCAGTATATGCAGGATCGGTGTAGCTCTGGGTAGGTAGACTCACGTTACAGGAGTTGGTCGCCAAATACTCTTCTACAAAGTTGACAAAGCTTCTCGATTCATTTTCGAGCGTACGTGTTTGCATCATAAGCAGTGCTGAGTTACGCATACGCTCTTGCAGCTGGGCATCTGCCACAAGATCTGCAATGGCAGCACCGAGAGCGGCGGGATTTGGCTCGGTCAAACGAATGCAACCGTTCTCAAAATCATAGAGGTTGGATGTGCGATAGAGATCTATTACCGGCAGTCCACAGCTCATCATCTCAAAGGGAATGCGGGACGGATTTGAGGTACTCAGTGATACGCCACAGGTACAACGATGGTACAGCTCGGCGCACTGCTCGGGCGTAATAATGCCTAACGATATAACCCGATCGCTCTCAATAGGCGCTTTCTCACCTGACCCGTACAGATAGAATTTTAGGTTGGGATCGAGCGCTAAAGTAACCTTAATCGCCTTGGTGAGAAGTGTCGCAACGCGACGATCTTTCTCTGGCTGATAAATCGCACATACCGACCTAGACTCGCGACAAGCCCCCTCCGCTTCACTCAGCGTATAGAGAGGGCTGACACCAAAATCCATGTAGGCACAGAGTTCGCCGGGCGTATCAGCACTAATCCTAGTAGCTAACCAACGACCTAAGGTGATATGCACAAAACCCTTCTGATAGCTCGCCTCTGCCTCGAGTCTGTCGGCATTTAAGGGCATAAACCAGGGCTCATAGTCCTGTACGAAGTAAAAAATAGCCCGACAAGGAAGTGCATCGGCCCACGCAACGCTATTCCAAGCCGTCGTGATTGCTATGTCACGCTCGGCTTCATCTGAGCCTGCAATAAACCACCTATCAGGAGCCATACCAAACCACTGCGGACAATCATTGCGTATCTTGGCAAGATCTACAGCGGAGCCCTGCGTAGGTACCACATAGAAGTCATTAGTAAATCCATGCTCCGCGAGGGCTTGTGCGTTCTGCAGTATGGTTCTAAAGCCACCGCCACCACGCTCTGGGGGAGGCACATACCACGCTGCGCGGCACCTTGCGAGCTGTTCACCCGCTACCATACCGCGCTATCCCAAAATAGACACGATCCACAAGAGACAATACACCACGCTGTCCACATCTAGTCACCCATGTAGTCCTTGAGCTTGCCCGAGCGGCTGGGGTGGCGCAGCTTAGCAAGGGTTTTGCTCTCGATTTGACGAATGCGCTCACGCGTTACGCCAAACTCACGACCTACTTCTTCGAGTGTGCGAGGATGGCCATCCTCCAAACCGAAGCGCAGCTTAATGACCTTACGCTCGCGGTCTGCCAAACCATCGAGCACCTGCTCGAGCTGCTCGTGCAGCATAGAATCCGATGCTGCATCGGGCGGAGCAACCGCCTGCGCATCTTCAATAAAGTCGGAAAGCTGTGAGTCCTCCTCCTCGCCTATAGGCGTCTCGAGACTGACGGGCTCCTGGCTAATTTTTTGGATCTCACGAACGCGATCGGCAGACATACCAACCTCAGCGCCGATTTCTTCGGGCGTTGGATCACGACCTAAATCCTGCAAGAGCTGGCGTTGTACGCGCACGAGCTTGTTAATAGTTTCAACCATGTGTACTGGTATGCGAATAGTACGCGCCTGATCAGCGATGGCACGGGTAATAGCTTGACGAATCCACCAGGTCGCATAGGTAGAGAACTTAAAGCCCCGCGTATAGTCAAACTTTTCCACTGCGCGAATGAGACCCAAGTTACCCTCTTGAATAATATCCAAGAAAAGCATGCCGCGTCCCACATAGCGCTTTGCAATAGAGACCACCAAACGAAGGTTTGCACTGATGAGCGCCTGCTTTGCCTCAAGCCCCATCTGCTCAACACGCATGAGGCGGCGCAGCTCTGCTCGGGTAAGCTCAAGCTCACCTGCTGCATTGGCTTCGAGACGTTCGGTGGCTTCGGTACCCGCTTCTATCTTCATGGCAAGGTTGACCTCTTCCGAGGCGGTCAAAAGATCCACCTTGCCTATCTCCTTGAGATACATGCGCACGGGATCACCGGTAAGCATGACGGTTGAGGCATCCTGACGACCACGGCTGCGGGCACGTGTTGAACGCCCCTTGCGCTTCGGGGCTTTGGTGCGTACTACGGTGCGAATGGCCTCGTTAACGGTTTTTACCTCGTTGACCGACTCATCGTCATCAACGTCGAAATCATTCGCATCGAGTACAACGTCATCATCGTCAACTTCCCCATCAATATCGTTTTCGGAAGATTCATCGACGTGTGTGATATCGATGCCCTTGGCACGCAAGGCATCGTACAGCTCGTCGAGCTCATCGGAATCGAGATCGACATCGCGTACAGCAACCTGGATATCGTCTTCGGTAACTGAACCCGAATCCTGTGATTTGTGAAGCAAACCATCAAAGGGTTCATGAAGTTCTGCAGTTAGCTCAATTGCCTCAGAAGACTTTTCAACAGTCACGTACGGATCCTTTCAAAGTTTCGAGGTACGCTTCCAAAAAACAGTTTCTTGACACTCTACCCATTTTTCTGTCTGTCTATCCTGCCACGAATACGATTCGTAAGTTTCGTGACACGCTGCTGTAAGCGGGTAGCTTCTTCAAATAAAGCACGTATAGCCTCATTATTCTGCTCTGCATCACGCGCTACGCGTGCTTTAATGGAGCGAACTTTCCGACGGGTTGAATACAGCTCAACGGTGTCTAACAAAAACGCGATGGTTTCGTCCGTTTCCATACCGGCAGTGGCATCGAGGGTACCGCCAGCCAAGAGTTGCGGAGCTTCTTCTACCACGGAGCTTGCGGCAGCAACTGCCTGAGCCGGCGTAGCCCCGTCTGGTGTGGCAAGTATGGCCCAGGCAATCGCTTCATGGCGAGCGTCTGCCCAAGAAAACGAGGCGAGGCGATCTGAGAATTTCCGGAAGCTGTTCGGATGTTGGACAAGTTGTGCAAGCAGCTCGCCCTCCACATAAAGCTGGCCGCGCTCATCTGCAGACAGAACATTAAGGCTCTCAGAATGCTGCGTGCCCTGCTGATGGGCACCTTGCACCTGTTGGGACTCCTGTGTGGGGGCAGCACGACGAAGTTCCTGTATGGGAGCGGCATGGTGAGGCTCCTGTATGGGAGCGGCACGGATCAGGCCTTTGGTCTGTTCCACATCAGCACCGAGCGCATCGGCAAGACGTGTTGCATAGGTATCGAGCAGTACACTTCTTTTCAAGGGAGCCAAAAGCTTTGCTCCTGCTTCAAGAGCGGCGACACGGTTGCCCGGTATTGACACATCGTATGAGCTCAGATGTGTATCGAGTACAAAATCCATGAGCGGACGTGCTGCAGCGATCTGCTTGTGCATGGCTTCTGCTCCGTGCCGTTCTAAAAACTCCGCAGGATCGAGCTTGTCAGGCAAAACAACACAGCGTAGATCCGCAGTGCTTTCTGGAATAAAGAGCACAGCACGCTGCGCCGCGCGCTGACCTGCACTGTCCCCATCGAACATGAGAACAATACGTGCGGGTCGACAGCGGCCAAGAAGATGCAGGTGGTCAGCCGTGAGTGCAGTACCAAGGGAGGCCACGCTGCTGGTACATCCTGCTTCATGCATGGCGATGACATCGGTGTATCCTTCACAGAGAATCGCCTGCTTTGTTGCCGTGATATACTCCTTCGCACGATCGAAGGCATAGAGCTCCTTGCCTTTATGAAATACGTGCGAATCGCGCGAGTTGAGATACTTCGGCCTGGCGTCTCCAAGAACACGCCCACCAAAACCAATCGGTGCACCATGCTCATCATGAATGGGAAACATCACACGATTGAAAAAACGATCCTGCAGGCGACCTGCATGCTCAGAAGCAAGGTCGGCAGCCAGTAGTTCCTTTGAAGAGAAGCCTTTATCGCGTAAGTGGGCAATGAGGCGGCCGCGACCAGGAGCAAAACCGAGACGCCAACGCTTGCATACTTCTAGACCAAACCCTCGCCTGTGTAGGTAGTCACGTGCCTCTTGTGCCTTTGCATCCTTACTTCTCAAGAGCACGGTCTGAAAGAATGTCTCAGCCGCTGCAAGCGCATCCTTTATACGATTGCGGCGAGGCCCACTTCGGTAGGGCTCGAATGAAAGCTCAATACCAGCGCGTTCTGAGAGATAACGCAAGGCATCCATAAAATCAAGGTTCTCGCGTTCCATGACATAGCTAAATATGTCCCCACCCTTACCACAACCAAAGCACTTCCAGAGTCCGGTCGACGGGTTTACCTTAAAGGAGGGGGTTTTTTCCTGGTGAAAGGGGCAGCATCCCCAAAACTCACTTCCTCGCTGGCGCAAGACCACTGTCTCACCAACGAGCGCAGCAAAGTCTATCGACTGACGTAGGAGCTCCTTGTCGTCTTCAAGGCTCATGATGCAAGTTCAATCTTTCCCGTACCGAGGTTCTGTCGAACCCAAGCAATGTTTGCCAAAACCAGCTCACGCAGCTCATCGACTGAATCGAAACGACGCGAAGGACGGATATGTCGCACAAACACTATCGTGATCTCTGTGTCGTACATATCGCCAGAAAAGCCAATAAGATGTGCCTCGAGAAAGGCCGAACTCTCCTCGCTCAAGATGGTCTGCCCACCAAAAGTAGTCTCCCCACTAAAGGTGGGCGGTGCCCCTACGTTTACTGCAGCAGGCCAACAACACTTGCCTATCAACGCGTAGCACGCATACACACCTGCCTTAGGCAAGCAGTCTCGTATATTGCAGCGCACATTTGCTGTTGGAAATCCAAAAGTAGTACCTGCTCCCCTCCCATGCTCCACTCGACCGCGCACAAAGTGACAGCGCCCCAACAGCATGTGCGCCTCATTGAGCCTTCCGTCGCGTAAGAGTCTGCGAATACGTGTCGCAGAGATACGTTCACCACCAGAGTCTACTAAACGCTCCCCATAGACATCAAAGCCGTGCTTAAGACCGATCTGGGTCATCTGGTCAAGATCGCCACCGCGATCGAGCCCCATATGAAAATCCACACCAACATGAATGGAGGCAATATCCACCGCAGCTGCCAGCACCCCAAGGCAAAAATCCTCACAGCTGGTATTGCGGAGCTCGTCGGTGAAGGGAAAGGCAAGAATACCTTGGATGCCGGGACAGGCTGCAGCGAGCTGAGCAAATCGATCGGGACAGCTGAGCAGACGCGTAGATGGAGTACCCGGTGCAATAACATCCATGGGATCAGGATCAAAGGTAACGGCTACACACTGAGCAGCTCTGCGCCGTGCGTCAGTTGCAGCACGAGTGAGAAGCGTTCGGTGACCCTTGTGCACTCCGTCAAAGGCACCGATGACGCATACCGAGGAGCCCTTGTTAGGATCTAAGGAGCGTCCCGTGCCATAGAGCAGGCCAGTTCCTGCACCTATGGGTTCGTCAAGCTGGATATGCGATGCCGTTGCATCTGCTACCAAGTCCTTGGCATCTTGCGTCGTCAGTGGGAGAGAAACAGGAACGCTCATAAGGTTGTCCGCACCCCCACTATTCCTTCGGGGAAGTTCATGCAACACGTCAGCGCATTATTCGTACGCTGCCAGATGCCAACCAGCTTAGTGCCCAATACGAGGGCGCAACGCTGCCCGTCCGCGAGACGCTTCCCTTGTGATACGCATTGCCCCTGCTCTGTATTGCGAGCAGCATCGAGGACATCAAGGGCAAGCGGCCTTCCAAAGCGCGCATCCTGAGCTTCTGCTACAGACAGATGACACGCAGGAAGACCCAAAGCTTTTACAGGATCGAGCGTATGGGCAACTATGTCGGAAGCATCATGTGTATCGATATAGTCAAGCTCGAAGCACTCCGATAAGCTAATGGATCCTGATGCGGTTCTGCGCAAAGACTCAAGATGCGCAGCGGTGTGCAGGTCACAACCAAGGTCGCGCGCGAACGAACGCACATAAAAGCCCTTTGAAACGGTCATGGCGCAGATCCAGCTGGCACACTCCTGATTAATCTCAAGCAGCTGGATATCGAGTAAGCTCACCTCGCGTGGACTCAAATCGAGTGGCTCGCCTGCGCGTGCTGCTTGGTAGGCTCGCCTGCCACCTTGAGAAATTGCTGAGTACGCAGGAGGCAGCTGCTTGATACTACCTTTGCAGGAGGCTAAGTACTTAACGGCAAAATCCTCAGAATATACGTCGTCAGGCACGGGCAGCTCTCGTATTATTTCTCCCTCAGCATCGTCTGTCGCAGTCTGACAACCAAAGGCAATGCGAGCAACATAGGACTTCACATCCAGCGTGAGCTGGCCTAAGAGGCGCGCAGCCTGTCCAATACCTACAACGAGCACGCCTGATGCGGCCGGGTCGAGCGTTCCTGCATGACCGACACGACCTTCTCCTGTGGCACGCCGCACATGAGCAATAACGTCATGAGAGGAAAGCGCTACCGGCTTATCAACACCAATAAGGGCATGGATGCCACTTTGTCCGCGCCTCATGCACAGCTCTCACAAGGATGTGGCAGGATTGTTTGTAAGCGACATATGACGTCACAGATCACTTCCTCACAGCTTCCGCTCGAGGTAAATCCTGCTGCTGATGCGTGGCCTCCGCCGCCAAACATACGGGCAATTTGAGAGACGTCCGTGTTGTCCTTAGCGCGCAAATTAACGCGCACCTTCCCTCCTGCAAGCTCACGTACCATAAGCGCAACGCAAACACCTTCAAGACAGCGAAGCGCATCGATTAAATTGCCTGCCTCATCATCGGTGGCACCTGTCTCTTCCATGTCGCTGCACGTGACATAGCTGTAGCAAACCCTTCCAGCTGCAGCTGTTTGCAAACGCTGCATACAACGGGCTTCAAGCGCAATATCGGCAAGGCTTCGACTCTGAAAGAGCTGCAGAGCAATCTGCGCCGGCTGAGCTCCAGCAGCCACCATATCCCCTGCAGCATACAGCGACTTCTGGTTGGTATTTTGATACTGAAAACGTCCGGTATCGGTCATGATGCCACAGAGCAAGCACTGAGCGATATCTGCCGTGAGCGCAAAAGAGGCGTGCTTCACCACATCGAAGACCACCACCGAGGTCGCTGCTTCCTCAGGCTTAATGATGTAGACATCCCCAAAGGCTTGTTCACATGGATGGTGGTCGAGTACGACCACCTTGCGCGCACGCGCGAAAATGGGATAGGCTTCGTTCAAGCGATGAGGTTCAGACAAGTCGAGACATACAAACACGTCGGGAGTGGCTGTATAGTCCCGAGGCATAACATAGGCATCTGCGCCCGGTAAGAATGTAAACGATGC
>CAYTTI010000043.1:0-8185 GCA_964440675.1 uncultured Coriobacteriaceae bacterium | reverse complement strand
TCAAGGCAGCACATTTGGTATCGGATGCACAGGATCTTCCCGCGCTCGACGCAGATGATGACTTTGCCTTGCTCGATCCGGATGATGCACGTGATGTTCTCAGTGCGCGCCTCATTACCTATCGCCAGTTTAGAAATGTGTCTGTATGGCTGAGATCCCGAGCTGCTGCTGAGGCACGCATGCATCCGAGAACTGCCGGGCCCGATCCCGAGTTTTATGGGCTTATGCCGGACTTTCTCAAAGGCATTACCTTACGCAGCTTGGGCGTCATATGTGCCGACTTAGATAGCAGGCGTGAAGAGTTTTTGTTGGAAGCTGAGCATATTGCACCAAAGCGTCTGCCAGTGCACTTGGTAGTTGAATCGGTCGAGCGATCCATGCGCAATGAGCGCAGGCAACGCTTTAGTGAGCTCGTAGGTGCAGCCATAACGCCGGAAAACATCGTGGTGACCTTTTTGGCAGTGCTTGAGCTCTTTAAGCGAGAAGTTATACACATACATCAAGAAGAAAACTTCGCCGATATCGAGTTGGAGTATGTTGGAGACGTTAGCACAGGGAGCACCGTAACGGGCAGCGTCGCCAGCATGGAAAATGCCGCCACCACAGGCGGTGCTGCCACCACGGATAGCACTTCCGCTGCGGGCAGCTCCACTGCTAAGGAGTATGAGAGCACCTATGAATGACCTCGAGCAACTGGATACACATTCACTGAAAGGCATGCTTGAAGCCTTGCTTCTCGTGTCAAGTGAGGCGGTGCCTGCAACTGATCTTGCCCGTGTGCTCAAAACATCACCGGGTGACGTTGCTGCAGCACTGGCTGAGTTGGCAGTTGAATATCAAGAGGCAGAGCGCGGCTTTCAGTTGCGTGAAGTAGCAGGAGGCTGGCGGCTGTTTACGCATCCTGCCTATCACGATGAGGTTGAAGCCTATGTGCTGTCTTGGGATACGCGGCGGCTTTCACAGGCTGCTTTAGAGACTCTCTCAGTTGTTGCCTATCATCAACCGGTCAGCCGCGAGGGAGTACGTGCTATTCGTGGGGTGAACTCCGAAGGGGTGTTGGCTAATCTCATCGACAAGGGTCTCGTGCGTGAAGTAGGACGTGAAAAGGGGCGCAGTCAATCGATTCTGTACGGTACAACCAGAAGCTTTTTAGAGCACTTCGGCTTAAAGAGCCTCTCCGAGCTGCCCGATCTTGAGCAGTTTGCACCAGACGAGAAGGCACGTGCGCTTATTCGAGAGCGTCTGACGGGATCTCTGTCCTCGGTGCGCTCTGCGAACGAGCAAGATATTCCCGAACAGGACACGCCCGACCAGGACGTTCCCGACCAGGATATGCCCGAGCAAGACGTTTCCGAACTTGATACAGCCGCAGGTGATGAAGCGTGAGTTTGGCTGATGAGAAACGTCTCGTGCCCATGCGCCTGCAGCGTTTTCTCGCACGTTCGGGTGTTGCAAGCAGACGCGGGTCGGAAGCACTCATGACAGCAGGACGCGTACAGGTGAACGGTGTTGTCGTGCGCGAGCTGGGCACCAAGGTTGACCCCTTGCACGATGTTGTTGAGGTTGACGGTACACTCGTATCTCTTGCACATGAGGCAGCCTTTATTGTGCTTAACAAGCCGGCAGGATATCTCACCACTATGCACGACCCCTATGGAAGGCACTGTGTCGCTGAACTTGTTGCCGATGTAGGTGAGCCCGGACTCTTCCCTGTAGGGCGGCTCGACTATGACACCACGGGACTGCTGTTGTTTACTACCGACGGAGATGTGGGACAGCATCTGCTGCACCCTGTCTACCATGTCGAGAAACACTACCTTGCACTCGTGCAAGGCGTGCCCAGCGAAGACGATCTTGAGCGCATCCGCCAAGGCATTACACTTGAGGATGGTAGATGTCAGCCGGCACCCTGTGAGCTTGTTTGTACATGTCAAGAAAGTCAAGAGCCTGCAGTAGCTGCAGAGATTGCAGCGGTTGCGCCGCGCGGCGTTCCCGAAGGCTGTGCTGTGGTTGGTATAACACTTCGAGAAGGTCGCAAGCGTCAGGTAAAACGTATGCTTGCTGCCATTGGCCATGAGGTGCTCCAGCTGCATCGTGATGCCTTCGGCCCCTTACAGCTTGGTATGCTTGCTCAAGGGTCATGGCGTCCCTTAGATCCTCATGAGCGCGCCCGGCTCTTACGGGCTATTCAGAAAGGCTAGGTTTTTGGATGAAAGTAGCCATTGATGGGCCGGCTGGTTCAGGTAAGTCAACGGTAGCCAGAGAGATTGCCCGGCACCTGCATCTGACCTATCTCGATACGGGTGCCATGTATCGAGCAGTAACGCTTGCAGTCTTGCGCAGCGGCATCGACGGTGCAGACGAGGAAGCGGTCAGCTCGATCGCACAAAAGCTCGATATATCCTTTGTTGCTTCATCCGATGGGCTTGCCGTCGTGCTCAACGGCGAGGATGTAACGAAGGCACTGAGGACTCCCCAGATAGATACGGTGGTGTCCCGTATTGCTTCCTATCCTGCGGTGCGAGAGGCCATGGTTGCTCGTCAGCGTATACTTGCCGCCACAGGTGATGTCATTGCCGAAGGTCGCGATATCGGCACCGTGGTGTTTCCTGATGCCGAGGTGAAGGTTTTTCTGAGCGCAGATGCCCACACACGCGCACATAGGCGTACCCTTCAACGCCTAGATGAGCACCAAGGCGAAGCGGTAGACGAAGCCTGTGTGCTTGCTGAGATTCAACAACGCGATGCGCAGGATACAAGCCGTCAGCTATCACCGTTGCGTGCAGCTGAGGATGCCCACCACATCGACAGCTCACACATGAGTATTGAAGAGGTATGCCAGCACATCGAGGAGCTGATCTATACGCAGCAGGAATCCAAGCTCATTCCCATTCCTACCTATCAAGAATTAGCCCGGGAAGGCTCACTGCCCCTATGGGGAAACAAACAAAAGGACTATTTCTCACACGGCATGGGTGATTTTCCTTTCACGACTCATGTCCTGTATCATCTGGCGGCGTTTCTGGTTTTCGTGTGGACCAAGCTCATGTGGCGCTGGCATATTGAAGGAGAGGAACGCCTCTATAAAACGAGCAATGGTGTGGGTGCCGTTATTGTGATGAATCATGTATCCATGCTCGATCCCGTCATCCCGGTTCTGTCTGCTCTTGCTACCAAACATCGGACACGTCCCATTTACAAGTCAGAATTCGATGATATGCCCGCGCTCGGCTGGCTCATTACCCGCTTTGGAGGCATTTCTGTACGTCGTGATTCGGTTGATATGCGGGCACTACGCTCTGCAAAGGAAGCGCTTTTGCGAGGCGAGTCCATCCTCATCTTTCCTGAAGGAACACGGATTAAGTCAGACGATGAGCCCGTGGAAATTCACGGGGGTTTTACCATGATTGCTCAGATGGCCGCAGCTGACATCATTCCAACTGCCATAGTAGGGGCACGCGACATCACGCCACGAGGCAAGCGTCTGCCCCGTCCTGGCAAAGTTTGGGTACAAGTAGGACGGCCTATTCCAACCTCCCACATACGAGGGAAGCAGCGCAAGCAGATGATGGCCGAGGTAGAAGGGCGTGTTATGCAAGAGGTATATGCCTTGCGTGATGAACTACGTCGTAAACATCCAGGTAACATGTAGGAGCATATATGCCGCGCATAGAAATCGCTCAATGTGCTGGAGCGTGTTACGGAGTTGAGCGCGCACTCGACATGGTGCGCGATGCTATACAAGCGTCAGTACAGCCGGTGTCCACGCTCGGGCCGCTCATTCATAATCCCCAAGTTGTCTCTGAGCTGGAGCAACGTGGCGTTTCTACGGTAGAAAGCGTTGCCGAAGCTGATAAAGGGACCCTGGTGCTGCGCACGCACGGTGTGGTGCCCGAGATTGAACATGATGCCCGGGCGCGGGGTTTGAATGTATTAGACGCAACCTGTCCCTTTGTTACCAAGTCTCATATTGCAGCACGAAAGCTTGCAGACGATGGGTATCAAGTGCTCGTGGTAGGGGAGGCAGGGCACCCCGAAGTAGACGCTACCGCCGCTCATGCACCTGGCTCTCGGGTGGTGGGCAGTGTTGAGGATCTCGACCATATACAGCTCGAGCAGCGTGTAGGTATCGTGGTGCAAACAACGCAAACAAAATCCTTGCTTGAAGCCGTCGTTGCCCACCTTGTTGGCCAGGTTGAAGAGCTGCATGTTGCCAACACTATTTGCTCTGCTACGACTGAACGCCAACAGGCAGCGGCTGCTCTTGCCCAGTGCGCCGATTGCATGGTGGTTATCGGCGGAAAGAATTCTGCAAACACCACGCGGCTCGCTGAGATATGTCAGAGCTTATGTATGCGTAGCTACCATATAGAGACAGTAGATGAGCTCGATGTGGCATGGTTTGAACAAGCTGAACTTATTGGCGTTACGGCAGGTGCTTCAACTCCTGAGTCGCATATTAAGCATGTTGTGCACGAAATTGCGCAGCTCACAGATACTATAGACAGCACAAGCACATACTGCACTCACACGCGCCGCACGCATACTCATGGAAGAAAGGATCACACAGGAAAGGAGGATGTGTGCCACAACCAATAGTTGCCGTTGTCGGTCGTCCCAATGTTGGTAAATCGACCTTAGTCAACCGTCTTGCCGGCAGGCGCGAGGCAATCGTACATGAATCGCGTGGTGTTACGCGAGATCGTTCGTATCATGATACAGAATGGGCGGGACGTAAATTCGTACTGGTGGACACCGGCGGTCTTGAGTTCTTTAGGTCTGACGACCAATTTTCCTCCCGCATTCGTGAACAGGCTCTTGCCGCCTGTGAACAAAGTGATGCCATCATCTTTGTTGTTGATGGTACCTGCGGTGTCACAGAAGAGGACGAACAGGTGGCACGTGTACTTCGGCGTACAGAAAAACCCGTCTTTCTCGTAGTGAATAAGTACGATGATCCTGTTCGTGAGGATGATATTTGGGATTTCTGGTCCTTAGGTATTGGTGAACCTCACGCCATTTCTGCCATACACGGTCATGGTACGGGGGATTTACTCGATGAGCTCGTGGAGTCACTTCCCGAGCTGCAAGAGGATGTCTATCCGGCAGGCATGCTCAATATTGCCATTGTGGGTAGACCGAACGCAGGCAAATCGTCGCTTGCCAATCGCTTGGCGGGTCTTGAACGCTCCATCGTAAGTGATGTAGCAGGTACCACTCGTGACGCCATCGACATTGTTATTGAACACGAGGGTACGCCCATTCGCCTCGTAGATACTGCGGGCATGCGCAAACGCTCAACCGTGCATGAAGATGTTGAGTACTACAGCATCGTACGCGGCTTGCGTGCTATGGATAAAGCCGATGTGTGCTTGCTCGTGGTGGATAGCTCCATAGGCGTTACCGAACAAGACCAAAAAATTGTTGAGATGGCCATTGAGCGCGGTTGTGGTCTTGTGGTACTGCTCAACAAATGGGATGTGCTGGAAGATGATTACACACGTAACGAAGTTATACAGAGCTTAGTGATGCGTATGTCATTTGCAAGCTGGGCTCCAACGCTACGTATTTCCGCGCTCACCGGGCGCTCCGTTGCCAAGGTTCTCGATCTTGCGCTGGATGTTGCTGCGCAACGTTCATCACGGGTTAACACCTCAACGCTCAATAAGGTACTGGCTGCTATTTCCGAGACGGGCCATACTGTAACAGAGGGACGTAGACAGCTTAAACTGAGCTATGCGACACAGGTGGCATCCGAGCCGCCTGTCTTTGTCTTGTTTTGCAACTCGCCCGATTTGGTAACTGATAATTTCCGTCGCTTTATCGAAAATCGTCTGCGCGAAGCCTTTGGCTTGGAAGGGACGCCTATCCGTTTGCGATTCCGCCGAAAAGATGGAAGGAGTGCACGATGATGGTGCGTTTCACGGTGGTACTTGCCCTCTACATAGTGGTGACGTACTTCATGTGCGGCGTTCCTTATGGCAAGATCGTGGCGCGTTGTGGTGCCGACATAGACATTCAAAAGGTTGGGTCGGGAAATATTGGCACAACTAACGTTGCGCGCACGCTCGGGGTAGGGCCAGCTGCACTCACCCTTGCCCTCGATGCAGGCAAAGCCTTTTTGTGCTGTGTGCTCGTTCGTTTCGTGTTTGCTCACGTGGTGTTTCTTGAGGATGCCTCCCTTATGGACTTTGATGCCCCCTTCGACTGGATTATTGGTGTGATATTTCTTGCCGCCCTGTGTGGCCACATATTTAGTCCCTACATGCGTTTTCGGGGTGGTAAGGGCATTGCGGTTGGCTTTGGTGCAACGCTTGGCATATGCTGGCAGGTGGCAATAGGCTTGCTTGTGGTGTGGATTGTGATGCTTGCTCTTACGCGCATTGTGTCTGCTGCCTCGTGTATAGCTGCAGCGGCGCTTCCGTGCCTGTGTTGGCTATTGTTAGACCCAAGCCCGCCTTTCATCATTACCATAGTCATAGCGGCGCTCTTAGTTATTTGGGCACACCGTTCTAATTTGCATAGGCTGCTACGAGGACAGGAAGCTCCATTCTCCTTCCATCGCAGCAACGACTCGAAGGAAGCATAAAATGGATCAGGTTTTGGTTGCTCCCTCACTTCTTTCTGCTGACTTTCTCCACCTTGCTGATGATCTTGCTGCTGTTGCCTCAGCGGATATTATCCACTACGACGTTATGGATGGTCATTTTGTACCCAATCTGTCGTTCGGCCTGGATATTTTACGTCAGGTTAAGGCTGCGAGCTCTTTGCCTCTCGACGTGCATCTTATGATTGCGAATCCCGATGAAATGCTCGACGCTTATCTCGATGTGGGTGCCGACATCGTGAGTATTCACCCTGAAACAACTCATCATGTACATCGCCTTGTCTCCCGTATTCATGAGGCAGGTGCGCGTGCCTCTGTGGCACTCAACCCGGCGACACCGGTGTCTGTGTTAGAGGACATCATCGACCAGCTAGATATGGTGCTTATCATGTCAGTTAATCCTGGCTTTGGTGGACAGTCCTTTATTGAACAGACCTATATGAAGCTCGAGCGTCTTCACCGTCTGTGCCGCGAAGCAGGCGTAAGTCCCTTGATTGAAGTTGATGGTGGAGTCTCTCAGGCGAATGCCGCACAGCTTAAAGCTGCCGGAGTTCATGTTTTCGTTGCTGGAAGCGCTATCTTCAAAAGTAAAGATCCTGCTTCTGCCATCGCATCCATACGGGCTTGTGCTCAGGCGGATCTGGAGGCGTAGCTGTGGAGGCGCAGGATTATATCTATCTTGACTATGCGGCCTCTGCTCCACTGCGTCCGCAGGCAGCGGCCGAGCGGGAGCACATAGAATCGCTTGCATACGCGAAGGCAAATCCTAACTCGGTGCATACCCTTGGTCGTATGGCTGCCCAAGAGCTTGATGGCGCGCGTGGAACACTGGCACGCGTGCTAGGGAATAAGTTTCGTCCTGCAGAAATTGCCTTTACCTCGGGCGGAACCGAGTCAAATAACATTGCGGTACTCGGCATGGCAGAGGGAGCTCGCAGCAAGGATGCCAAAAGAACCAAAGTTATTCTTTCATCGATTGAGCACGACTCCATACGTGAGCTTGTTTCACCCTTGCATGAGCGTGGTTTTGAGGTGTGCTTCGTTAACCCCTGTAGACAGGGTTATGTACCTGTTGAGGAACTGAGAAAGCACTGCGATGAGTGTACCGCACTCGTAAGTATTATGGCTGTTAATAACGAGACAGGGGCGATACAGCCCATAGCCCAGCTTTCAGAAGCTGCCCATCAGGCAGGAGCGCTCTTTCATACGGATGCCATACAGGGCTTCTGTAAGGTTGACTTGGATCTTACGAAGGTTGATGCGGTGTCGATTACGGCACATAAGCTCGGAGGTCCGGTGGGCATTGGTGCGCTTGCCATGCGTCTGAGCTGTCCTTTCAAGCGCCAATCCTTTGGGGGAGGTCAGGAGCTAGGACGGCGCTCTGGCACGCAAGATCTCTCAGCAGCGCGACAGTTTGCGGCGGTTGCGCGTTACGTGTATCTGCATCAGCAAGAAATCGCTCAGTATTGTTTTAAGCAGCAAATACGTCTGCGTGAGCAGGTGCTGCGCTCTGAGCTTGGTGTGTATGCTACCTTAGGCAACATAGGTCCTCAGCAATGCCTTCCGGGTATTCTCAGT
>CAYTTI010000042.1:0-8323 GCA_964440675.1 uncultured Coriobacteriaceae bacterium | reverse complement strand
TGCTAAGGTAGGCGCACTCACCACGAGCCGCCAGGTATCGCAGGCTACCTCTTCGTTCGAGATGACAGATAGCGTGTGCAGTGAGGCATGCTGCAATGAGGTGCGCTGCGGCGAGGCATACGAGCGAGCATTCATGAGCCTATACGTCCCTGTTTGCTGGCTTCTGTATTGCCGACTTCTGTATTGCCGACTTCGACATCGCTGGCTTCTACGCCACTAGCCTCTACACCGCTGGCTTCCGCGTCGCTGGCTTCTACACTGCCAGCCTCCATGCCGTCGATAAGCTCGAAATTGTGTAAGGTATGATGACCATGCATGAACACGTCTGAAGCACAGCCAAAAAACCGTTCTCCTAGCCAGGCAGAATTCTTAGACCGACTCTCAATCCACGCGGGTGTTACCACAATCTCACGGTTTGGATCGATAAGGGTAAGGCTCGCGGGAGAGCCCGCTTGAAGCGTCACAGGTGCGAGGCGCAACACCTTGCGAGGATTGACCGCCATACATTCAACGAGGCGCTCCCAGCTCATAATGTGAGGCCGTACGAGCCTGTCCAACATAAGTGGTAGTGCTGTTTCGAGCCCAATAATGCCAAAGGAGGCGATTTCAAACTCGCAGTCCTTTTCATGAGCGGCGTGTGGTGCGTGATCGGTTACCACGCAATCGATGGAACCGTCAACGATGCCTTTGCGAAGAGCCGCAGCATCCTCGCGCGTACGCAGCGGAGGATTCATCTTTAAGTTGGTGTTATAGGTATCGTCAATGCAGTCATCGGTAAGAAAGAGGTGATGTGGCGTTACCTCACAGGTCACAGGCAGTCCTTCTTCCTTAGCTCGACGTACCAGCTCAAGGCCGCGCGCCGTAGAAATATGTGCAATGTGCAGGGCACAGCCGGTGAGGCGGGCGAGCTCAATATCACGCCAAATCTCAAGCTCCTCTGCAAGTGCTGGCCAACCAGACATACCGAGCGCCGTTGATGCGCGCCCCTCATTTACCACTCCGCGACCTGAAAGTCCCTCGACCTCGCAGTGCGCAATAACTGCACGATCGAACATGGACACATACTCCATGCACGTTCTCATCACGCCAGCATCTTGCACGCCGCGACCATCATCTGAAAACGCCACAGCTCCCGCAAGCGCCATGTCGCCAATCTCTGCAAGCTGCTCGCCTTGCTCTTGGTGGGTAAGCGCACCCACCGGATGCACATTGACAAGACCCACGGCACGACCACGATCAATTTGGTAACGCACACAGCTGCTCGAGTCGCAGATGGGATTGGTGTTCGGCATGGTTGCAACATCGGTAAAGCCACCCTTAACGGCAGCACGACTACCGGTACGGATCGTTTCCTTGTATTCATAACCTGGGTCACGAAAATGAACGTGCATATCAACAAGCCCAGGAACCAAATAGCGCCCCACCCCGTCAACCACCGTACAATCAGCAGGAGCCTCAATAGATCCTCCAACTTGGGCAATGCGCTCATCCTCTATCAGAACGTCTCCCGCTGTGTTGAGGCCAAGCTGAGGGTCTACCAAATGAGCGCCCTTAATGAGATACGCCATGTTCTCCCCCTAAGAGTAAGTACATCACTGCCATGCGTACTGCAACTCCAGCATGTACCTGATCGCATATGCGCGAACGAGCTCCATCTGCCACTTCGCTCATAATCTCCATGCCACGATTCATAGGACCGGGATGACACACAATGGCATGTTTGCGCATACGTTGAGCTCGGTGCTCATTCAAACCATACAGGCGCATATACTCGCGAGCCGACGGAATTGTCGCACCTTCAACGCGTTCGAGCTGAATGCGCAGCATATACATAACATCAACCTCTGCAAGCACCGAGTCGATATCATCGGTCTGCTGACAGCCGTAATAGCTTGGGTCTGCCACGTGAAAGGGTGGAGGTCCCACGAGTACAACCTCAACTCCCATGGTAGTAAGCGCGGGGACGAGCGAACCTACTACGCGGCTATGAAGAAGATCACCAACTATCGCTACCTTAAGCCCTTCGAGATGTCCAAAGTGCGTGCGTATAGTGAACAGATCGAGCAAAGCCTGGGTTGGATGCTGATGCTTTCCATCACCCGCATTGATAACAACTGCATCGGTATTGCGGGCAACCAGCTGTGGTGAGCCGGCATAACGAGCGCGCACAACAAACATGTCTACCTGCATGGCAGAGATGGTCTGAATGGTATCGACTAAGCTCTCCCCCTTTACCACCGAGGAAGTGGCACCAGCTACGTTCAGACTATCTGCTGCAAGACGCTTCTCTGCCAGCTCGAAGGAGGAACGTGTGCGCGTGGAAGGTTCGAGAAAGAGGTTGACGATGGTACGGCCACGCAGCGCAGGAACTTTTTTAAGCGAGCGATTGTGAGTATCAATAAAGCCTTGTGCGCAGTCGAGAATTTCCACAATGTCATCGTGGGTAAGTGCGCTTGTGTCGATGAGATGCGTAACACTCAACACAGTTATACACCCCTTTATTTGCGGCAGAACACGACCTTGACTTAGATTGAAGCCGAGCGCGTGCGTGATGGGTCGTTAAGATGAGATACGAGGCCACGGCGTTGCAAGAAAATGCCCAGCCGCATCATCGCGAAGCGCATACCGTTCGTGCGCCAAGTATAAAAGAACTCATCCACGAGCGCCCGACGATACGCACTCGAAGACATCCGAGGGATCGGCTCGTTTATCATAGTGAGAGCCCCTGTTTTCGCACGTACCGAAATATTGGGAATAGCCACGATACGCTCACGCCCCAAGCGCTCAAACATTGCACGTGCACCGTCATGTATATCTGCATGCTCGATAGAGCCATCCTGTATGAGTCCATCCAAATACCGAAAAGCAACAACTCCCAGTGAGTTCCAGATCCCTTCATCGTGAACACCCAAGCGTTCTAAGACATCGCACATGTCGTTCCAGCGCTCAATGGGCAGAGTAGAAACACGGGTAGCAGAAGATGAGTTTGGGAGATCCTCGCGGTAGTTATAGTACGGTTTATCTAAATAGACAATAGACGTTGCTTGAGTCAGCGTTTCGATAAGGAAAGGGTTATCCACCCAGCCAGCACCCGGTACCTGCTTAAAGCGAATGTGGTGCTCATCGAGAAATGCTTTGCGATAGAGCGCCGACCAAATAGATGGATGGTGCTGTATTAAACGAGGACAGTCCTTCAAGGTAAATGGCTGAAACCCGGGATCTACCCTTTGGTAGTAGGAGCACATATAGTGGCGCTCATGCTTGGTATTCGGCATCCAAATACGAGTGTAGGGCGTTTTCACGATATCGGGCAGGGTATCGCCGGTAAAGCTACGCGCATACCCCACCAAATCATCGTACATATGGGGATCCACCCAGTCGTCTGGCTCAAGAATTGCAATGTAGGTACCCCGAGCCTCAGCGATGCCACGGTTCATGGAAGCGCCGTAACCCTCGTTGGGCTTGTCGATAATACGTACACGCGAATCCCGCTCGGCATGCGCACGCATAATCTCAAGCGACCCATCCCGACTACCATCGTTAATGGCAAGGATCTCTATAGAAACACGATCGTTAGCTTCGGCTGAGCTCAGAGCTTGATCTAGGTACGGTTCGACGTTGTATGTTGGGACAAGTACGGATACATCTACAGCGCTCATATCGACCCTTACACTCCCTTACCTTACGCTCCCTTACTGAAGCCCCGGTAGGCCTCACAGACCGCTTCAGCTGACCCAACCATGCGCATACAACCCTTTTCAATCCAGCAAGCGCGATCACAGATACGCTCAACAACATCGATCGTGTGGCTTACCAGCAAGACGGTTACATCGTCGGAATCCACAAGCTCTTTGATACGGTTTTCGCACTTTCTCTGAAATAGAAAATCACCCACCGACAAGGTCTCATCCACAATGAGAATATCCGGTTTGGCTGCAGTTGCAATAGCAAAGGCAATGCGGGCAATCATGCCACTCGAGTAGTTTTTCAGCGGCATTTCCATAAAGTTTTCGAGTTCGGCAAATTGAACGATCTCATCGAAATGCTCGTCAATAAACTCCTTGCGGTATCCCAATAAGGCACCATTGAGATATATGTTTTCCTGAGCCGTAAGTTCGGTATCGAAGCCAGCCCCAAGCTCGATGAGCGGTGCTATGCTTCCGCACGCCTCACACACCCCTTCGCTCGCTTCGAGAACCCCCGCGATGATCTTGAGCATCGTAGACTTACCCGAGCCGTTCGTACCGACCAGGCCAAAAGACTCACCCCGCGCCACCTCAAAGCTTACATGGTCAAGCGCACGAAACTCCTTAAAGCGCAGCTCGCCCTTGGTGAGGGCAATGAAGTACTCCTTTAAGGAGTTGAACTGCTCTGAGGCTATATTGAAGATCATCGATACGTCATCAACTCTAATCGCAGGACGCGATGATGCTGAGGCGGAAGGCTTGCGTGTTTTTTCGGGCAAGGTAACCTGCACCCAAACACTCGCACTCTTTACTTCTCCATCCGGTGCAAACACCTGTGCGGTAATAAGGAACCTGCCCTGATACGGAGGGATAAACACGAACAGGCGGTCGTTAGGACGCGGACCTAAATTGCTTACGGTCTCTTGTCCGTCCTCGCTCATCCATTGATAGCGGTAAGAAAAATCCTCTGGATTGGCTCCCTGTACACTACACCGAAGATGAACGTCATTGCCGAGAAGTACTTCTTCTGTTTCAAGCTCGACAGTCGGCATCCATGTATCGAGCCTCTGTTCGCTCATGTCAGTCACTGCCGCCTTTCAATTGTCAGTCACTGCCGCCCCTCAATTAAATGAAAAGAATAAACTTATGTTCGTAGCGCCTAAATACCAGCATGCCGATCACACAAAACACCACAGCACAGATGGCGCAGCCCACTACGATATCCATCCCAGGATTCATGCGCCAGAGCAGGATGCGACGTAAAAAGGTAAGAAACAGATACATGGGATTGAAGCGCTCAAGACTCTGGAGCCATGTCGGCAGAATGTTAATTGAGTAGAACACGGGCGTTGCATAGGTCCACGCAGTAAGAACAACACCCCACAGATGTATCACATCGCGAAAGAAGATGCTCGCCGTGGAAAGCAGCATCGACAAGCCTATGCAAAACGCTGAGAAGAGCACGAGAAAGACAGGGAACCACAAGAGATAGATCGATGGTGCCCATTGGTAATACACCATAACCAACACAACCGCAACCATGGAGAGCAAGTAGTTAAGGGTGGAAAAAAGCACCTTTTCCACCGGAAAAACCTTGCGATTAATGCGCACCTTCTTAAGCAGGGGCGCGGCGGCAATAACGGAAGTTAAGCCTTGGGATGTTCCCTCGGTGAGCATGGAAAAGGTCGTGTTACCAATGATGAGATAGAGGGGGAAATTGGGAATGGAGTCGTCAGCGCCGCGCATCATCTGAGTAAATACAACGGCCATAATGACCATCATGAGCAAGGGATTGAGCACACTCCACAGCACACCAAGAACAGAGCGCCGATACTTGAGTTTAAAGTCCTTCGTGAGCAACTGGAGCAGCACCGACCAATCGCGCTGCACGGGCGAATACCACACGTTTTCAGATGATGTATCTGGTGAGGGTATGTCATCTAGCTCAGCTGCTCTATTGTGTTCTGTGATCACGGAGCCTCCTGGCCAATAATGACGTGTTCCTGCAAATACATACATGCCAGTTGCGTGCTACATCCTATCACAGCCCAGAAAAGGTTCCCGAGCTGTTCAAGGAAGCTCCTGCAAAATCGAAGCTACCGCAAAATCGCTTCATAAAAATCGAGCCTGAAACAAGTTCAGACCCGATGAAATTCCTGGCTCCCCAGGCTGGACTCGAACCAGCAACACACGGATTAACAGTCCGCTGCGCTACCATTGCGCCACTGGGGAATATGTGCTCTGCTAGTATAGCGCTTGTAGAACATCGCGCAAGCCTTGACAGCAATATCTTCTGATAATCAAGAGCATCCGGGTGCGGAAGGTTAGTTTTGTTAATTACTTACCTCAACCGTACCCTTATCCCACAACTACACCTTCGCAAGTGCCTGTTCTACATCGGCAATGATGTCCTCTGCTGCCTCTATACCACAGGACATACGAATGCTCGCAGGATTAATACCCGCAGCAGCAAGTTCATCATCGTTCATCTGGCGATGTGTTGTGGAAGCAGGGTGCAAGCAGCAGGTGCGAGCATCGGCAACATGTGTTGCAATAGATGCAAGCTCAAGCGAATCCATAAATGTGACCGCAGCTTCACGTCCACCTGCCACATCAAACGAGATCACACCGCTGCAACCATCAGGCAAATACTTCTTCGCAAGCTCAAAGCCAACGTCACCCGGAAGGCCAGGATAGGTAACAGAGCGCACCTTGGGATGGGTTGCCAAGAACTCTGCAAGATGCAGTCCATTTTCACTATGGCGCTGCATCCTAATATGGAGCGACTCGAGGCCGAGACTAAGGTAGTAAGCGTTTTGGGGACTCTGAATCGATCCAAAATCTCGCATCAGCTGCACGGTTGCCTTAGTGATGAAGGCAGCAGGATTGCCAAACTTTTCTGCATATACAATGCCATGATAGGTAGGATCCGGAGTGGTAAGCCCAGGAAAGAGCTCATTGTGTTTCATCCAGTCGAAATTACCTGAATCAACAATCGCGCCTCCCACAGCAGAGCCATGTCCATCCATGTACTTCGTCGTTGAGTGCGTCACGATATCGGCACCCCACTCAAAGGGACGACAGAGCACAGGTGTTGGGAAGGTGTTGTCTACCACGAAGGGAACACCATGAGCATGTGCAGCCTGAGCAAAGCGTTCTAAATCTAGAACAGTAAGCGCGGGGTTCGCAAGCGATTCGCCAAATACCGCGCGGGTGTTGGGCTTAAAAGCGGCCGCCAACTCTTCATCGCTGCAATCTGGGCGTACAAAGGTGCTCTCGATGCCCATCTTCGCCATGGTATGAGCAATGAGGTTGTAGGTTCCCCCGTAGATTGTTGAGCTTGCAACAACGTGAGAGCCGGTCTCACAAATATTAAACAGTGCGTAGAAGTTAGCGGCTTGCCCAGAGCTGGTTAGCATAGCGGCAGTTCCGCCCTCTAGATTGGCTATCTTAGCAGCAACAAAATCGTTGGTAGGATTTTGCAAGCGCGTATAAAAATAGCCCGCTGCCTCAAGATCAAAGAGACGTCCCATCTCTTCGGATGATTCATAGCGAAAGGTTGTCGATTGAATGATGGGAACCTCACGCGGTTCGCCATTAGCAGGAGAATATCCCGCTTGAACACAGCGGGTATCTATATGAGCCATGCAATATCCTTTTCACTTGCCACAACAAACTATTCGCCTCAGTATGAGTGAAAACGACTATTAGTTGTTGAGTGGATACAAGGGCGTAACAAACCCCTTATTTGACCATTATTTGATAATGACCTTACCGGCGTCTGGTTTATCAAACCAGGACAAAACCTCTTGTCGTTCGACATCCATCCCTTTTGCCCCTTGCCAATCTAAGCCACTTTTACCACCAAAATGGTGTAACCATTTCTCGTGGTTTTCAAAGGCAACAATATCGTATCCCGCAGCAAGAATTTGAGCCTCAAGTTTAGTCATAGACCAAAACCATTGAAAGGACTCATCCATTCGAAAGCGGTCGAACAACTCTTTTCTAATAAGGATTGCATATCCGTCGGCACGTACCGGCGCATCATGACAGGCACCAAAGGCTACCGCACCTACATGTGGCTCCATTTTATTGAGTAGAACATCTAACCACTCATCCGAGCGGACTTCAATATCGCTGTTGAGAAGTAAATAGTACTCCGAGTCCTTACAGGCATGTTGAGCTGCTATGTTATTACCACCTGCAAATAAAGAGTTTACGGGGTTGAAAATAAGAGCGTCGATACGCTTGAGAGCCTTTGCAAGGTGTAGCAGGTATCGAGTGATGCGTGTAGAAGCATTATCGACAACTACAACATCAACTCTTCCCCTGAAGAATTTTGTACGTTTGTGGACAGTGGCTAGGCTTCGCCAAACATAGGTAGGAGCGTTGTGGGTCAACATTAAAATGCTAAGCTGAACTTGATTCTTCATGGGACATTCCAAATCATGCTGTTTGCCCAATAAATTGTTGCTTCCACTTTTTGATATTGCTTTCAGGAAGCTTGATGTTGCACTCGTAGGAACTATGTATCCAACTCTTAAGTGCTCCCCTTGCAATGTCTGTACGTTCTATAACGGGAAGCTGAGTATCTATGCCAATCTGTCGCGCTCGGTTATCTATCGCAACAATGAGGC
>CAYTTI010000041.1:1956-8452 GCA_964440675.1 uncultured Coriobacteriaceae bacterium | reverse complement strand
ACGGGTTTTTGGTGCCTGTAATGAGGGTTCGAATCCTTCTGCCCCAGCCAGCAACCTCTATACGGAGGGTAAGCTACTCGTTCGTTATATGTATCATTCTTGTCGTGCTGATATTCCTTTTTTGTATCGGGTTCATATTCACTACAAATCAAGAGGAGTACTACTATGAGTAATTGGCTTGGTCTTGACGATAAGGTCATATTAGTTACCGGAGGTGCCTCAGGTATTGGAAAAGCAGCAGCACACTCGCTTAAAGAGGGTGGTGCCACAGTTGTTATTGCAGACATGTCAACGACAACAGGCGATGAGCTCGATGGTATGTATTGTATTCAGTGCAATGTAGCACAGCCGGATGATGTCAATGCAATGGTAGAAACCGTCGTTGCGCGCTATGGACGCATTGATGGTGTTTTCAATAATGCAGGTATTAATAGACCCTGCCTACTTGTAGATGTTAATGGGACTCACCCCGAATATGAGCTCAATGTAGATATCTACGATCAGCTCTTTGGCGTAAACGTAAAAGGGCTGTTCTTAGTAGCTCAAGCAGTCGCACGCCAGCTCCTTGCACAAGGCGAGGGCGGCGTTATTGTTAACACTTCATCCGCTTCAGGTAAAGAAGGCTCCGAAGGGCAGTCTCCTTACTCTGCTACCAAGGGTGCATGCGATTCCTTTACGCGCAGTTGGGCAAAGGAACTCGGAAAATACGGTATTCGTGTGGTAGCTGTTGCCCCCGACATCATGGAAGTCACAAATCTTCGTACGAAGGCCTATGATGAGGCACTTGCTTATACGCGTGGTGTCTCCCCTGAGACCCTAAGTAACGACTACTCAACATCGGTACCACTTGGTCGTGCGGGATATCTATATGAAGTAGGGGATACTGTTGCCTTCCTTATGAGTGAGCATGCAGGCTATATCTCCGGAACTACTATCAATATCTCGGGTGGCAAATCGCGCGGGTAGCTAGGAGCCGATCAGTTGGATATACACCGTGTCCGTAAGCTTCTTGTTCATGCGTCATGCAGCTAGCCCTAACTATCTGCAAAGGAGTGTCGATGTCTGCAACTGCAATTATTCTTGCTGCTGGCGAAGGAACGCGTATGAAGTCGCGCCACCCCAAGGTCATCCACAAGCTACTCGACCGACCGCTTGTGTGGTGGAGTGTACGCGCAGCGCGTAATGCAGGGGTCGATAAGATTGTTGTGGTTGTTGGCAATGGTGCGAACGAAGTGCGCTCCATTTTCGCAGATGATGCCGATGTTCAGTTTGTAGAGCAGACCGAGCGCCTGGGAACCGGCCACGCGGTGCAGGTTGTATGCGAAACCTTTGGCGGGCTTTCCGGACCTGTCGTAGTGCTCACCGGTGATTCCCCGCTCATTCGTTCTGAGACCATTACCGAGCTTATCAAGCACAATAAAGCGCACCACTTTGCAGCCACCGTACTCACCATGATTCCTCCCAACCCTCAGGGCTATGGTCGTATTGTGTTTGGAACCGATGGCACCATTAAAGAGATCATAGAAGATAAGGATTGTACGTCTCGCCAGCGCAAAGAGCTATCGGAGTGCAACTCGGGCATATACTGCTTTTGTGGCCGCCGGCTCAGCCAAAATATCTCCAGACTTACCTGCGACAATGCACAGGACGAGTACTATCTTACCGATATGATCGGTATCTATCGTTCGCTCGGTGAGCCAGTATCCTCCATCCCATGCTGCGACTATACAGAGCTTTTAGGCGTTAACTCGCGCGTGCAGCTAGCAGAGGCAAGCCGCGCCATGCAAATGCGCATCAATACTGCCTGGATGGATGCAGGTGTTACCATGCTTGACCCTTCAAGCGTGTGGATTGGCCCTGAGGTCAAGCTAGGAAGTGATATAGAAATTCTACCTATGACCATGCTCTGGGGCGACACGTCGATTGGTGATAACTGTGTTGTCGGACCCAATACGCGCCTTACCAATACATGCGTTGGTACAGACTGCACGCTGGAAGAAACAGTGGCAATCGACACCACCATCGACAACAACGTTTCTTGCGGACCGCGTGCCTATTTGCGCCCGGGAACTCATCTCATGGATGGGTCTAAGGCGGGTACGCACGTAGAAATCAAAAAATCTGTTGTAGGGCCCAACAGCAAAGTTCCGCACCTTACGTACTTGGGCGATGCCACGCTTGGCTCAGACGTAAACATTGGTGCTGGCACTATTACCTGTAACTATGATGGCTCTCACAAACATCCAACAGTTATTGGCGATCGAAGTTTTATTGGCTCGGATACAATGCTGGTTGCTCCCGTTACCATAGGAAGCGATGTGGTAACGGGTGCGTCGAGCTGCATTACCCAAGATGTTCCCGATGGAGCACTTGCGGTAGAGCGCTCGAAACAGACGATTATTAACAACTACCTTATACGCAAAAAGCACATTACTTGATGATGTTGAGAGGAGCAACTCAGCATGTACGAAGAGCTTTCAGGGTCGTTCGACACGCTCAAGAAGTTCATATTATTTGGCGGAACGACCAATCCTAAGCTCACTAACGACATTGCAAACTACCTCAATGTTGATGTATCGCCCATCACCATTGAAAAGTTCGCCAATGGCGAGATTTACGTAAAGCCGGGAACCACCGTACGCGGAAGCGATGTGTTCTTCGTGCAGTCCATGGCAGGTGCCAATGTAAACGACGCCTTAATGGAAGTGCTCATCGCTTCTGATGCCTGTTCGCGCGCGAGCTGTCGCACATTTACCGCCATTATTTCCCACTACGCCTATGCTCGCCAAGATCGCAAGGCAACGCCACGTGAGCCCATTACGGCACGCCTCGTGGCAAATCTTCTCGAGGCCTCCGAGGTCGATCGCATCGTAACCCTCGACTTACATCAGGGTCAAATTCAGGGATTTTTTGACATTCCGGTAAACCACTTAACCGCTCTACCACTCTTTGGTGAGTACTACGAACAGAAAAACTTCGACTGGGATAACACCGTGGTAGTCTCACCCGATGTTGGGCGCGCTAAAGCCGCAAAGCGCCTATCCAATCAGCTTGGCTGCTCCCTTGCGATCGCTCATAAGGGTCGCCCAAGACACAACATGGCCGAAGTGATGGCTGTCATTGGAGATATCAAAGGAAAAACCTGCATCATTAACGACGATATGATCGATACTGCAGGGACACTCTGTGCCTCTATTAAAGAGATGGCCAACATGGGGGCGGGCGACATCTACGTATGTGCCACCCACCCCATTTTTTCCGGACCTGCCATTGACAGGCTCATGGATACACCTATCACCGAACTGGTGGTTACCGACTCTATCCCCATTCCACAGGATCGTCTATCGGAGCGCTTAAAGGTTATGTCGATAGCGCCTTTGTTTGCAGAGGCCATCTATCACATCTACACCGATATCCCCGTTTCTGACATCCCTGGTGGTGACGCAGCACTGTAGCCATGCCAACAACAGATACACCACAAGTGCCACAAGACATCCAACTTGTCGTTGGCCTGGGCAATCCTGGCTCAGCATACGCTCACACCCGACACAATGCGGGCTTTCAAACAGTCGACGAATTTGCTCGCGCACAAGACCTTTCCTATTGGAAAAACCAGGCGGGAGCGCTGGTTGCCGCCATTAATTACAACGAGCGCAAGCTCATCCTCGCAAAGCCACAGTCGTTCATGAATACGAGCGGCGGTCCTGTCTCCAAGCTTGCTCAGCTATACGATCTTACTCCTGAACAAATCCTCATCGTCCATGATGAGCTAAATATTCCTACAGGTGACATCCGCATAAAGTTTGCAGGGGGACATGGAGGACACAATGGCCTGCGCTCAATTATCAACAAACTCAATAGCAAAAACTTCGCGCGTATTCGCGTAGGCATTGGTCGACCGCCAGGAACCATGGACCCGGCAGACTACGTCTTGCGCGAACTGAGAGGAAGTGCTGCACAAGAATTTGCAGAAACTATTGAGCGAGCTTCTGGAGTAGTTGCAGACTGCCTTAAGCAAGGTGTTTTAGCTGCCCAGCAAACGTACAATTCATCTGGAATTCGTAAGCATACCTGTAAGTACAAAGGTTGTTAGCTACCTGCAAACGTACAATGTGTCCGCCATGAGTAGGAGAGGATAGAGAGAGGAGCTTCTTGCATGTACAAAATCCTTGACAAGACGCAATTCTCGGAAAAAGTGTTTAAGTTCCGAGTACATGCGCCGCAAATGGCAAAGAAGGCGCAAGCTGGTCAGTTCTTGATGATTCGCATTAACGAAACTGGCGAGCGCGTCCCCTTTACCTTTGCGGGTTGGGATCCTGAGGAGGGATGGATCGAGTTTATCTTTATGGTGATTGGTAAAACCACCACCTTGCTTTCTACGCTCAATCCTGGAGACTACATCCTCGATGTAACCGGTCCTTTGGGCAACCCAACCGAAATGCACGAAGGCTCTTGGTGTGTTATTGGTGGCGGTGTTGGCTTGGCTATTGCCTATCCAGTTGCTCGCATGCTCGTTGAAAGCGGACATGAGGTTCACGCCATTATGGGTGCGCGCACCAAGGATCTGCTCTTGCTTGAGCCACAGTTCCGTGAGCTACTCGACGATGATCACCTTCACATTTGCACCGACGATGGTAGTGCAGGCGAAAAGGGCGTAGTCACTGCTCCGCTCGAGCGTTTGTGTGCAGCTCAACAGATCGACCAGGTTTTTGTTGTTGGACCAGTGCCTGCCATGAAGTTCTCTGCGCTTACCTGCAAGAAGTACGATATGCCCATCATTGCCAGCCTGAACCCCATTATGGTGGATGGCACAGGCATGTGCGGCTGCTGTCGTGTCACCGTCGGAGGCGATACGAAGTTTGCCTGTGTCGACGGCCCCGACTTCGATGCAACGCAGGTTGACTGGGATGACCTCTCGAAACGTCAGAGAGCATACCTAAGCGAAGAGGGACAATCGCTCAAGGCTTATGAGGAGGCGACGTGCGCATGCCACAAGTAAAAGGACGCTACATTCCCAATGCAAGAGCTCCTCGTACCCCCGATAACGAGGAACCAGCAGCTGAGCGAGCACAGGACTTTCGCCCGGTAGATAAGGGCTTTACTCCGGAGATGGCCATTGCCGAGGCGAATCGCTGCCTCGACTGCAAAAAGCCTCT
Organism: uncultured Coriobacteriaceae bacterium; assembly: GCA_964440675.1. GTDB lineage: Bacteria > Actinomycetota > Coriobacteriia > Coriobacteriales > Atopobiaceae > CADBMC01. The sequence goes on along the minus strand of CAYTTI010000041.1, from coordinate 3,296 downwards.
CTGCGTCGATGGATGTCCTGTTAACATCAACATTCCCCGCTTTATTGAGAAGATCCGTGATGAGAAGTTTGGCGAGGGTCTTGACATCATCCGTGAGGATTCAATGCTTCCGGCTATCTGCGGGCGTGTGTGTCCTCAGGAAATCCAGTGTGAAGGCAAGTGTGTTCTCAACGCCAAAAATAACCCGATTGCTATTGGTCAGCTCGAGCGCTTCTTGGGTGACCAGCCCGAGCTCGGGCATGATCCCGTTCTAAAGCCCAAAAACGGCAAGAAGGTTGCCGTCATTGGCTCTGGACCCTCCGGCATTACCTGTGCTGGTGAGCTTGCGCGTAACGGCTTCGACGTAACCGTGTACGAAGCATTCTTCACCGCTGGCGGCGTTTTGGTATATGGCATTCCTGAATTCCGCCTTCCCATGGACATCGTGAAGCGTGAAATTCAGGTTCTCGAAGACATGGGAGTAAACTTTGAGTACAACGCTGTCGTAGGGCAGCTCTACAACGCCGATGATCTCTTCGAGCTCGGTTTCGACGCGATTTATATTGCCACCGGTGCCGGCCTTCCCAAGCTCTTGAATATTCCGGGTGAAAACCTGCCCAACGTTTACTTTGCAAACGAGTATCTTACCCGCGTCAACCTCATGAAGGCCAACGAATTCCCCTCCTTTGACACGCCGACAAAGCGCGCAAAGAACGTCATTGTATTTGGTGGCGGAAACGTCGCTATGGATGCGGTACGCACCGCAAAGCGCCTGGGTGCCGAACGAGCCATTATTGCGTATCGTCGTACTGAGGAAGAAATGCCTGCGCGTCGTGCCGAGCTGCACCATGCGAAGGACGAAGGCGTTGAGGTTATGCCTTTGGTATCGCCCCTTGAATTTTTAGCAGGTGAGGACGGTACGGTGTGTGCTGTGCGCGTTCAGCGCTGCGAGCTTGGTGAGCCTGATGAATCCGGCAGGCGTCGTCCTGTACCCATCGAAGGTGCTATTGAGGACATCCCCTGTGATGTAGCAATTTCTGCCATTGGCACCAACGCCAACCCCTTTGCCAAGATTATTGGCGAAAAGGAGATGAACAAGTGGGGCTACATCGTAGCTGACGAGGATGGTCGCACCTCCAACCCACGCATTTGGGCTGGCGGCGACATTGTAACTGGTGCTGCCACGGTTATCTTGGCCATGGGCGCTGGTAAAAAAGCTGCTGCCTCGATTACCAAGACGCTCGTTGGCGAGTAGCTCACGCATCAAAAAAGACCCCGGGCATCCGGGGTCTTTTTTTAAAAGCGGAATCGCTGCTGAGAATCACGCTCCGTGAGGATCACTGCCACCCATCACAGCTCAT
>CAYTTI010000041.1:0-1856 GCA_964440675.1 uncultured Coriobacteriaceae bacterium | reverse complement strand
CATCACAGCTCATCGGAATCGTTCAGATCCTCACGACTCTCACGGCTCACAACATGACTCAGCAGATCATCGAGGGAATCGAGATCCTCATTAATAACGTCATCGTTCGTTGCTGTCTCAGACGAAGTTGCGCCAATCAACTCATCGCTATAGGTGTACAGCGACGGGGCTGCTGAGCCCAACAAAATATCGTCACCGCTGTCTGGGCTGTATACCATGTTGAGCAGCTGTGACAGATCTTCGTCCTCACTATCCTCTTCCTCAGGCTCGAGAATATAGAGCAGGCCACGGCTCTCGAGACCCTCGCGCAACTCTTCGATGGCCTTGGCTCCGATACCGTCAATGCGCAAGAGATCCTCTTCTGTCTTGCCAATAAGATCTCCCACCATCTCAATGCCTACCTCGCTGAACTTGTTAGTCCAACGCTGCGACACCTCAAGATCGTCGAACAAATACAGCTTGGCATCCTCGCTCGACAGGGTTCGTCCATTCTTCGAGTACATACCCGAGTAGCCAAAGTCATCGCCCACCCAATCGAGCTGTTGGGGAAGCTGCTCCTCCAAACCCTTAAGCTCATCAGGTGCCCACTCGGGCAGGCTGTTCGCATTGGGAGAGGTATCCTCATCGATCGTGACGCCGTGGTAGGTAAGGCGCACGTTGTCGTAGGCAGCAAGGCCGGTACCAGCTTGAATCTTCTTACCCACAATAACGTTAGACTTCAAGTCGCGCAGGTGGTCAACCTCGCCCTCGATTGCGGCTTCGGTAAGCACGCCCGCAGTACGAATGAAGGAAGCGCTGGATAACCACGAGTCAATAGAGCTTGCAACCTTAAGCGTGCCCAGAATAATGGGCTCTGCCTCCGGCGGATCACCACCAGCTCGCGTAATCTCGTCAACCGTATCAGCAAACTCATAGCGATCCACATACTGACCCAACAAGTACCGTGAATCTCCTGGATTGGTTATCTGTACACGTCGCAGCATTTGACGGGCGATAACTTCAATGTGTTTGTCATTAAGCTCTACACCTTGACTGGTGTACACATCTTTAACCGACGCCACAAAGGTATGCATGGTCGAGGCGATGTCGGTGAGCTTACGCAGGTTGCGGAAGTTCACAAAACCGCGGGTAATTTGGTCGCCCGCACGAACCTCTACACCGTCCTCGATGCCCGGCATAAAGCGAACCGATGCAGGCACGCGCTTTTCAGCAACAACCAAATCGCTGTCCTCGGGCAACACATCGGTGCTGTCAATGCGCAGGATGTACTCCGTACGCTCGGGAGTAATATGCAGGGTGCCGTTGCGCCAGGCAAGATCGGCCTCACGACCCAAAATCTTTTCATTAACGTTGCCAACTACGTCGAACATGCGCGCAACGGTGGGCAGGCCCTGCGTAATATCGTCGGCACCTGCAACACCGCCGGAGTGGATGGTACGCATTGTCAGCTGCGTGCCCGGCTCACCGATGGACTGGGCGGCAATAATACCAACAGCGGTACCGATGTTTACCGGACGGCGCGTCGAGAGATCCCAGCCATAGCACTTCTGGCACACACCATACTTCGAGCGGCAGGTAAGCAGTGCCCGTAGTTCAACCTGGGAAAGCCCGTGGTCGAGAAGCAGCTGAATATCCTCGATACGAGAAATATAGCTCTCAGCCTTAAGAAGTACCTCACCGGTAACAGGATCGCAGACATCGTTGAGAATACAACGGCCTATCAAATCCTCGTTGAGTTCAGCGCCACCCTGCTTCAATAAATCGTATACAACGCCTTCTTGCGTACCGCAATCGGCCTCGCGCACGATTACATCTTGAGCAACGGCAACCAAACGACGGGTGAGATATCCCGAATC
>CAYTTI010000040.1:0-8453 GCA_964440675.1 uncultured Coriobacteriaceae bacterium | reverse complement strand
AAGCCGCAAAACATCATGGTGCAGCCCGACGGCAACATCAAGGTGATGGACTTCGGTATTGCCCGTGCTAAAAACGCGCACCTAACTACCGACAACGCGGTTTTGGGAACAGCTCACTATGTCTCGCCTGAGCAAACGCAGGGCAAAGAGCTCGAACCTACTACCGACATTTACTCCCTTGGTATCGTTATGTACGAAGCGGCGACAGGACAGGTTCCTTTCCAGGGTGATGACTCGATCTCTGTTGCCTTAAAGCAAGTAAACGAACAGCCTGTTCCTCCCAGCCAAATTAACCCCGATATTGATGCATCCTTTGAGGCCATCATCCTGAAATGTATGCAAAAAGACCCTGCCGCACGTTTTCAGTCAGCAGAAGAGCTCGCCATGGTGCTTTCTGACTACCTGCAGGGACACAATGTAGATGCTGCAACTATGGTGATGGGCAACTCAACTACGCAGGTGATGGATCGTACCGGCCAAACGGCCGTACAGCCTATCTTGCCGGCGGGCGCAACCACACACACCCAGCGCCAAACTGCAACTGAGGAGGCTGAGGAACGCGATGCCAAACGAAAACGTCGCCTTGTCACTGGTATCATATGCGGCTTAGTTGCGCTCACCGCTATCGTAGCCGTCGCTATTATGCTCATTAACAGTGCGTCACAGGTCATTCTTGTGCCGAACTTGGTAGGTCTTACCGAAGAGGCTGCCCGTGAGTCCATAGAAAGTAGCGGCTTTGAGGTAGGAGAAGTAAGCGAAGACTACTCAAGCGAAGTTGCAGAGGGTCTCGTTATGAGTCAAGACCCCGACTATGGGGAATCTGCAGTTGAAGGCACCGCTATTAACTTTGTCATTTCCCTTGGTGAGGCACCGGCGGGTGAAGTGGAGGTTCCCAACCTGACGGGACTGACCCCTACACAAGCCGAAAATACCTTAACTCGGCTTGGGCTCGTAGGAAGGGCTGGCGACCCTATCTATTCCGACAGCGTTGATACCGGATATGTCGCCGGACAAGATATAGACGCAGGCACTATGGTTGAAGAGGGGACAACAATTACCTATTACCTCTCGCAGGGTCCCCAGCCAATTACGATCCCCAACGTTGTTGGTTACAACTACTCTACTGCCATCAGCATGCTTGAATCTGCAGGTTTTGAGGTAAGCACCCAGACAGCTACCACAACAGATTCTTCAAGCGACGGCATTGTGTATGACCAGTCGCCTGCATCGGGCGGAACGGGTAGCCGTGGCACTACCGTAACTATCTACTACTACGTGTACCAGGCACCTGCTGTCACAAGCAGCCCAACAACCACTCCCAGTACTACGGATGATGACTACGATCCAACTACGGACGAAAGCTCTAGCTCTAATTCTGGTTCTAGTTCTGGTTCTGGTTCTACTAGTTCTGCGGGTGCTGGTGGAGAGTAGCAATACGAGCGATAGCTAGCACAGCAGTGCAGTCGCGATGGCAGTTGTAGTGCAGTTGCAGTGGCACGGCACTTCGTGCGAGTGTCATACATTTCAAGCACAGCGCTGTGCTCGAGACACGACGCTGTGCTTCAAGCGCGGCACTGCGTCTCAAACACGACGCTGTGCTTCAAACTCCCAAATGCCAGCTTCGTCAGTAAGCGCTACGTATCCGTTCTCGCCTAAGAGCGACATTGCTGCGGTTGCCGCTGCGAAACGCATGGCGCACTCAAGGTCTCTGTTTTGGTACGCCTGATACAGTGCGCCAGTATTGTAGGCATCACCAGCACCATTGGTGCCTAAAATCTCAGAACTTTTGATGGTGAGGCTGGGTAGTACGAGAAACTCATCCGTAGCACAGTCGTAGCCAAAAGCACACGATGAACAGTGGATAATTGCCCACGTAGACGCGCCCATATGCGCAAGCTTTCTGCACGCTTTAAGAGCTTCGTTTTCGTTTGGCACACCATCTCGCATGATGTCAATACCCGTTGCAATGCGCGTCTCAATCTCGTTGATAATGCAAAAGTCGGTGTAGCGCAAAGCACTTGCCACGATATGGTGTGCCCGTTCATGTTCCTTAGAAACAATATCTATCGAGGTGCGCATACCGTGATCGCGTGCATCGTGTAACAGACGTGCTCCATGGGTGCCGTACTCAGGATCGTCTGCATCGAGCCGTGCCAACCCGAGCAAGTATTCAAGATGGAAAATATCGCAGTCGAGCCTGTCGAGATCTATATAGGACTCATCGAAGACCTTACTCGATGATGAAAACGAAAAGAAGGTGCGCTGTTTCGAGTCAAGCGAGTTCATCACGAGGGTAGATGAGCTTTTTCCCTCACGCGCAACCTGCGACAGGTCTACGTTCGGATAGTCGAGCATGGCAATACTGCGCTCTCCCGCTTCGTCCAAACCCGCAATGGCACATACCTGTATGGGAATCGTTGGATCGATATGAGCAAGCTGGGAGATGTTATTACCAATGCCTCCCACGAAGTACTTCGTATCAAGGATGTGGGTGAGCATACCTTCCACAGGATAGTATTCGATAAAATAAAAGGTGTCGGCTACGAGCGATCCTGCATATGTTATCCCTTTGCCTGGCATGAAACATCCTCTCTGTTAATCCCAACTTCATTGTATGTGTAAGCCTACACTCATATAAGCTTAACCTTACCAGCAGATGTTCTTAATGTTTCTTGTCCATTATGGTGATCAACGAAGGTACGTATAGCAGGGAGTGTAGGCAATGGACAAGCTTGAAAAAGTCGAACTTATCCGCGAAAAGTGTGAGGTTAGCTATGCAGATGCAACAGCGGCTCTCGATCATGCAAACGGCGATGTGCTTGATGCGATTATTTGGCTAGAAGAACAGGGTAAAACCAAACGGACAACCGCGCAGGCCTCAACTGCACCGAGTTCACATGAGAACAGCATGTCAAAGGAGATGGCTCAGGCTCAGGCAGCATACCGTAAGTCCACCGAGTCGATGTGGAGCAGCCTCACCAAACTACTCAAGAAGTCCCTTAAGTACAAGTTCATCGCAACGCGGCACGGTGAGGTGCTGTTGAGGATCCCCGTATTACTACCAATTGTAGGCGTGTTTTTGTGGGGTGCCACCATTTGGCTGCTTATCATTGGCCTATTCTTCGATATACGCTATCGCATTGAAGGTATCCATAGTGTCACTATCGAGGTAAACGAGGCAATGGACCAGGCAGCAGCTATAGCGTCAAACCTGAAGGATAAGATAAAGGAAGATACCGAGGATTCCACGAGTGCCTAATATTTTGATCATCGAGGACGAAGAGAAGATCGCTCGCTTCATTGAACTTGAGCTTGAACACGAAGGCTACCGCGTTGACAAGGCCTTCGATGGGCGCGAGGGTTGCAGTAAGGCTCTGTCTGGTGCCTATGACCTTATCTTGCTCGACATCCTCTTGCCGCAGCTCAATGGAATGGAGGTGCTGCGCCGCATACGTCGAAACCTGAGCACACCGGTGATCATGCTCACCGCACGCGACGCTGTAATGGATAAGGTGGCTGGTATCGATGCTGGTGCCGACTACTACATAACCAAACCCTTCGCTATAGAGGAGCTTTTGGCCTACATTCGAGCAGCATTAAAACGCAGCGCCTTGCCAAAAACACCATCTCAAGCTGATACCATTTACGAAACGGGTGAGCTGCGACTCAACGAAGAACGCCATGAGGTGTATGCCGGGACAACCCGCATAAGCCTTACCAGCACCGAGTTCGACGTACTTCTCTCCTTAATGAAACATAAGGGCATTGTTATGAGCAGGGAGCGACTCGCGACCGAAGCGCTTGGATATGACTACCTCGGGGAAACCAACAGCATAGACGTGCATATCGCCCATATTCGCGCAAAGCTTCAAGATGCCTGCTCTCAACGCTTAATAGAAACGGTGCGAGGAGTTGGGTATGTCATCCGAGATACCTAAGCGGCATCGCTTCAAGTCCACCGCCCGCTTCCAGCCAACCGCCCGTTTCAAGTCCACCACTCGTTTCAAGTCCACCGCCCTCTCTATCAGCTGGAGTTTTTGGTGGCGTCGCTTGGTGAGCATCATTGCCTTCGATGCCCTTGTAATTTGCTTGATAGCTCTCGGCTTCATACACTCCTACAACGAACAGGTAGCCCCGCAAAACTTTAGCTACTGGTTTTTCCCCACCAGTGAGATTTCTGCAGTAGGGCTCTACCCCACTGTCTCACAAGACTATGCAGATCTCACCTATCGCATTGAACTTGAGAGCGGCGACGTCTATACCTATGACCTATCGGGCGATCTTATGCGTTTTGCCCCGCTCTATGCGATAGGTGGAACCATCCAAGCAGTTGGCCTGTTGCGCATATTGAGCGATACGCGCAGAGTCCGTCGCAAGCTTGGAAGGCTTAATGAGCTCGCCATCGCAGCAGACAGCCTTGGTGTGGCGAATCCTCTGGAAAACGACAAGATAGAAACACTCGAACAGGCCATTGAGCGCGTACGTATGGACTCGCCGCAGGTGTCTACTGGAGACCATGACTTAACAAGTATTGAGATTGCCCTCAACCGCCTCTTGACACAAATGCACGAAGCACGCTTGCAGCAGATGCGTTTTGTAAACGATGTCAGTCATGAACTACGCACCCCCATCGCGGTAATCCAAGGGTATACCGACATCCTCGCACGCTGGGGTACTACCGATGAGCAGGTACTCAGCGAGTCTATCGAGGCACTCCGCTCGGAAAGCACCCGTATGCAAACACTGGTAGAACAACTTCTCTTTTTAGCACGGGGAGATGCTGGCAGAAACGAACCCCATAAGGTGGCCGTCAACATGTTCGATCTGGTTCAAGAGGTGTGCACCGAGTCTCAGATGATAGACGACAAGCACCACTACTCGTTTGAATATGAGGCTGTGCCTGCTGGACACGAGAACGATAACAACACTGAGCATAAGCCGTGGGTCGAGGCAGATCCCGATGACGCAGATTGTAAAGCGTGGGTCGAGGCAGATCCCGGCATGCTCAGGCAGGCTTTGCGCTCCCTTGTACAGAATGCCGCTAAGTACTCCCCAGAGCACCGGCTCATCCGCCTCGTTCTCAAGGTCGAGAACGGCCAGGTGCATACTTCCGTTATCGATGAGGGCATTGGCATGGACCAAGAGGCAGCAGGTCATGCATTCGACCGCTTTTACCGAGCAGACAACGCTCGCGAGACAGGAGTACAGGGAAGCGGACTGGGACTTTCTATTGTGAAGTGGATTGTTGAGGTTCACCATGGCCAACTGGATATTATCTCTCGCGAAGGCGTAGGCACGCGCGTAACACTTACGCTACCCCACAAACCAGCGACCACGCTCCCACCAAAGAATTCGTCGTGTTTCTCTTCGCCCATGCTTGAAAGTAACCTCCCAAGCAATAAGACGGGTGCCAAGCTTCCAGCAGCCGAGCTCACGGATCAGCAGTGACGCAACCACCTTAAAACGCCTACCATCTGGCCATACAACTTCTAAGGGATAGAGCTCTCCTGCTTCATCTGTCTCTGCTACCACATGTAGGTAGACACGGTCACTGGGCAAAGGCACCCCGTTAGTGCCTGCAAGTGAATGCGCGACCTGGGTATCCGCTTCTGCAATCATGCGCTGAACTTCGTGGTGTCCTTCCAAAGGCGCACCCCAAGCCTCCTGATGTTCCATGCGCTGAGATTCGTGGTGCTCCACGTACTGAGACACCAGATCTTCATAGCCGGTAAGAGCGGCGAAGGGCAGAAACTGTGCGGCGCGGTCACGATGGTTTCCATCCGAGCCCTGAGCGCCTAAGCCCCGGCGGCCGCCACAGTTTTCACCCGGGATCCGGAGATCACTACGGGTTCCATCCAAACTTTTACCTGTGCCTGCCCCCGCATCTGCACCGGTACTTCTGTGTGTGCCCCTACCCACGGTGGCCACCCACCTGATGGGCGCGCGCACGTCCGGTTGCGGCAGGGCGCAGATCAATACCGCGAAACACTGCTGTTTTGCCAAAGCGCTCGCGTACCGCCAGCTCGGCATGGGCGATTTTGTGCTCCTGTACCTGATGTGCCCCCGATCCAAACAGGGTTGCTTGAGATTGTCGCGCATCGGTAAGACCGCTCAGTGCGATGCTCAGACGCCGAATAGGGCGCTTGGCATCGACCATGGTATCCCACAGGTAAGAGGTTTCTTCCCACAATAGCTTCCGTGAGTTAGTGGGAAACGGAAGTTTATGGCTCGCAGAGGCACTCCACGACAAGGCATGGGCATCCTGCCACGCATACCCACACCACAACGATACCCCTTGGCATGCACAGTCGCGCTCTATTAGGTCTAACACGGCACTGTTACACATCTCTTCGAGCACTATACGTGCTTCTTCCGCCCGATAATCGCGCGTAAGCACTTGGCTTGTACTAATAGAACGGTTCCTGGTGGTGTATGACTTAATGTCGTGCAGCGTGCATGATTCACGTCCCCACGCATGATCGAGCAGCGTATCTGCCTTCACGCCAAACTCAGAACGAAGCTCGGCACGTGGAATGCAGGTGATGCCCCACAGGTCTTGCACACCCCAACGCATGAGACGGCGCGCGGTGCCCGACGCAATACCCCAGATGTCGGTTATGGGACGGTAATGCCATACGCGCCGCTGAAAGGACCTTTCGTCAAGGATGCTAGTTTGGTCGGTCTCATGCTTGGCAAACAGGTCGAGTGCAAGCTTAGATAGGAACAGGTTAGTACCGATACCTGCTGTGGCACTCACCCCCGTTTCCCTGAGCACGCAGGCCATCAAAATCCAGGCGAGCTCGCGAGCTGTCTTGCGGTAAAGACGCATATATGGTGCGACATCGATAAAGCACTCATCTATTGAATACACGTGAATATCTTCGGGGGCAAACCATCGTAAATAAATGCTTACAACTTGAGCAGATACCTCCATATAGCGACGCATGCGCGGGCGTATCATAAGGTAGCTAAGATGGTGCGGAATGTCGCGCACGCGAGGACGTGCAGGACAGCCCTTTGCCTTGAGCGCAGGAGAAACTGCCAAGCAAATAGAACCCTCACCACGCGTAGGATCAGCGACTACGAGGTCGGCAGTAAAGGGATCGAGCCCTCTGTCGGCACATTCCACCGAGGCATAAAAGCTCTTGAGGTCGATCGCAATGTAACGATACGCCCGATCATCCTGTGTATCCACGAACACCCCCTCTGTATACGAATACGCAACGAATGCACGACCCACATAGGCAACTCATATACGAACATATGTTCGTATTACTACTAACTATACTGCAAAGCGAGTAAGAAGATAGGAAGTTTTTTATACGCGCAAAGTTTGTTGTATGCGCAAAAGTAAGCAGGGGATATAGTTTTGTACTAGTGCGCGCTCGTACCAGTACACGCTTGTACTAACGTACGCTCGTACTAGCCACGCTTACTAGTGCGCGCTCTTGTCGAACTCCTCTTTGAAGGCCTTGAACATGCCTTTGGTTTTGCCCAACTGACGCCCAAAGGCAGACATAGCCTTCGCCGCAGTTTGAGCCGGTGGAGTGTCTGACAACTTGTTTGATGTGCTTGTAGACCCGTCATCATATATAGGGTCTTGGGCGCGCTCTGAGTTGACATCCTGTGTTACGCGCACCCCTTGTGCAGGAATTTCCTTATATTCTGGTTCATCTTGGGCTGCCTCCCGATAGGCAGCCTTTGTTCTTGCTATGAGCCGACCCGCATCGTGCATACCATGATCGTATGCCTCGCTGGCTTTTTTGGCAGCTGAACGGCTTATCTGCTTAGCCTTAGCACCCATTTCGCTGCCCTTTTCTTTGACACGCGCACTGGCCTCACCAGCTCGGCCTGCCATACCACCGGAATAGTCCAAGGACGCAGCTTCATCGTCTACCACCAAATATCCGTCGCCTGAAGGGTCATAACCAAGAAGCATGCCTGAAGGTACTTCCATCAGGCCAAGCAGTGATGATGCAAAGCTACCCTCCCCGACGCCGAGAAAGGCAACACGTCCACTATCAAGATCAAAGCGCATATCAGAGACAAAGCCAAGTTTTTTGCCTGACTGCGTACGCACGTCCATGCCGACCCACATAATGCAGGCATCCCAATCGATATTGAGACGCTTACAAGCTGCCTTATCGAAGTACTCCTTCTGAGTCGACACAACAAGGTGGGTATCAGTAAGCTCATTGATGCCATCAAGCGCGCAGAACACATCGTCGCGCTTGACCATACCGGCAATATCTGGCCTGCGCACAAGCACACCCACAACCCTTTTGCCATCAGGTGCAAAAACGAACTGACTCACCTTGCCCACACGCTTGTAAGCGCGTGTGCGAGTGTTTGGTGGCTGAGGGTCTCGTAACTGAGAGGTACCTGCGCCCTGCTTCTTGTTGGGGCGTGGTTGCAAAACACGCAATCCGCGCAACTGAGATACGGTAACGATA
>CAYTTI010000039.1:0-8554 GCA_964440675.1 uncultured Coriobacteriaceae bacterium | reverse complement strand
CTGGAGGGCAGCAGCAGCGCCTGTGCATTGCACGCACGCTCGCCATGCATCCGGATGTGGTGCTTATGGATGAACCCTGCTCCGCACTTGATCCCATTGCCACCTTTGCCATTGAAAACACCATTCGTACGATGGCCAGCGAAGGCATATGCATCGTTATCGTTACGCACAACATGGAGCAGGCAGCGCGCGTGTCGGATCGCTGTGCGTTTTTCTTTATGGGTGAGATGGTAGAGACAGGTCCTACTCAGCAGTTGTTCTCAAATCCTAAAGATCAGCGCCTTGACGATTACTTAACGGGGAGATTTGGCTAATGGAACACGCAGCTACTGGATACGCAGCTATTGGAAAAGCGGCCGCTGAACACGCAGTCATTGAACACACCGTTGTCAGACAAGCAGTCACGGGTAGTTCTGTGCAGGTGAGAAATCTCAATTTGCTCTATGGCAACTTCCAGGCCTTGCGCGATGTGAGCCTCGATGTACCTGCCACTAAGGTAACGGCTTTGATAGGGCCCTCTGGTTGCGGAAAGTCGAGCTTGCTGCGCTGTCTGAACCGCATGAACGACAGTGTTGCGGGAGCTGAGGTTCGCGGCAACATTCTTCTCGGCAACGAAAGCGTTGCTACCATCGATCTGTATAGCCTACGTCTACGAGTTGGTATGGTATTTCAGCGACCCAACCCATTTCCTATGTCCATTTATGAGAATGTTGCCTATGGATTGCGTCGTCATCGGAAGTGCACCCGTGCCGAGCTCGACGAACTGGTGGAATCGTGTTTGGTAAGAGCGGGGTTGTGGGACGAAGTCAAAGATAAGCTCAAACAAAGTGGCCTTGGACTTTCTGGAGGGCAGCAGCAGCGTTTGTGTATTGCTCGCGCGCTCGCGGTCGAGCCCGAGGTGCTCTTGATGGATGAGCCGACAAGTGCGCTTGACCCTATCGCTACCGCTTTGATAGAACAGCTTATACGCGATCTATCTCAAAGGCATACGGTGGTTATCGTTACCCATAACATGCAGCAAGCAGCTCGTATATCCGACCAAACAGCCTTTCTCTATCTTGGAGAGCTGGTTGAAGTTGGAGTTACTTCCGAGCTGTTTGCACACCCTCAAGAAAAACGAACCGAGGACTACCTCACAGGGAGCTTTGGATAAGCTATGTGTTACAGACGGGGTGCTGCTCCCGTTGTAGATGAGGTGATGCTCCGCGCAGCGGGTACGTATCGCGGACAAGGTACTAGGAGAGCGGGTATCAAGAGAACAGGTACTAGGGAGACTGTAGCTGGTGGGAAGGCAAAATGGTTTACTACGTTGAGGATGACCGCAATATCCGAGAGCTTACGCTCTATTCGCTCACACAGTCGGGCATTGAGGCGGAAGGCTTTGCTGACGATGTGAGCTTTCGTGCTGCATGTGAGGGTCGCGTCCCTGATGCCGTGTTGCTCGACATTATGTTGCCGGACACCGACGGCATTGAAATTCTACGTCGTATCCGCTCCACGGCGGCGCTGCGCGATGTTCCTGTCATGATGCTTACCGCACGCGATACCGAATTAGATACGGTGCGAGCCCTCGATGCTGGTGCGGATGACTACTTGTCGAAGCCCTTTGGCATGATGGAAATGGTGAGCAGAGTTCGTGCCTTGCTGCGTCGGTCTGCCGCGCAACGTCGTGTTCGTCCCAGTCATGAAGATCTTGAAGTAGGGCTCATCAAGCTTTCACCCGAGCGCCATGAGGTATATGTCGATGGCGAAAGCGTTAAGCTCACCACCCGCGAATATGCGCTGTTAGAGTACCTTATGCGTAATCCTGGCATTGTGTTTTCACGTGAAGAGCTTTTACGCTGCGTGTGGGGTTGGGATTTCGATGGCGGGAGTCGTACGGTCGATGTGCACGTGCAAACGCTGCGAGCAAAGCTTGCACGTTGCGCCGATACTATTGAGACCGTCCGTGGTGTTGGTTATCGCATGCGTGATTGTTCATGAACAAGATTGTCCCAAAGGTCAAGCAAAATCCATTGTTGCGGGTGCGTATGTTTCGCACCTTGGTATTGCTGGCCATAGCTATTGCTATGGTGGTCTTAGTGGCAACCAGTTTTGTATTCCAAAAGACACTTATATCCAATACGCAATCTATGCTCGAAATTGAAACGAGCGTTTTGGCTGAGGAGCTCGAGAACAGTGCGCATGAGGCGAGCGAAGAGGACATACTTGCCACGCATGATTTTGGTGAGCTGCGCGTAACGCTTATTGCAGCCGATGGTGAGGTGCTGTACGACTCTGAGGGGCAAGAGACGTCAATGGCCAACCATCTTGATCGGCCAGAAGTTCAAGAGGCACTCAGCTCTGGCACTGGTGAGTCGGTACGCAACAGTTCAACTGTCAACCAAGTTAGTGTGTATTGGGCCGAGCTCTTAGCGTCGGGAAACGTACTGCGCCTCTCAATAGACAGAAGTGGTGTGGGTCATGTCCTGCTCAATGATATATGGCTTATTGTCTTTGTCGTATCTTCGCTGGTTATCTTAAGCTGGCTCGCAGTTCGCGTTCTATCCAAGCGCATTATGGAGCCCATCGTTCATATCGATCCCAATAATCCAGGGTCTGTACGAAACGAGGTCTATGCAGAACTCTTGCCACTAGTGAAAAGGCTCGAGGTTCAACAGGAGCGCCTACACATGCAGATGCAGGAACTCAAAGGCATCTCGGAAATGCGTCAGGAGTTCACTGCAAACATTACTCACGAGTTGAAAACACCCATCGCAGCAATTTCCGCTGCAGCAGAGATGATTCGCGAAGGTATTGCGCGACCCGAAGATATTCCTGATTTTGCGAACCGCATCTATACTGAGTCATCCCGCCTGAGTGATTTAGTGAGTGACATCCTAACCCTCTCCAAACTTGATGAGGTAGAACGACGCGGTGGTCACAGCTTTGTGGGTCAAATTGAGCCCTGTGAGCTCATGATTATCTGTCGTGATGTAGTGAACCGGCACAGCTCACACGCGCAAAAGGCGCAAGTAGAGCTTAAGCTCGACTTGGAGCCTGTGCGGGTTATGGGTAACGCAAAACTTCTTGATGAGCTGGTGAACAACCTCTGTGATAACGCTATCCGCTATAGCGGAGAGGGCAGTGTCGTTCGTGTGAGTTCGGGTACGCGCTCCGGCCACCCCTTTGTAGAAATTTCTGACAACGGCTGTGGTATTGCTCCGGAGGAACAGACAAAGGTGTTTGAGCGCTTTTATCGGGTGGACGCTAGCCGGTCGCGCAATTTGGGCGGAACCGGCCTGGGTCTTGCCATTGTGAAACACGCTGCCACCTTTCACCAGGCTCGGATTCATATGGAGAGCGCTGAGGGTGTAGGAACTACGATAACGGTGCTCTTTTAGTTCCTCGATCTTATGCGCCCTCTATCTGCGCGAATATCCCTTCTACTGCCGCGCATACTGCGGCGGGCGCTTCGCGTTGGAGCGAATGTCCACATTCTGGGACGATTTCGAGCCGTGCATGGGGAATGTTCTCATAGATTGCCTGGGTTTCCTTAGGGCTGATTACATCGAACTCACCTGCCATGATGGTGGCAGGGCAGCTAATGCGCTGCAGGCTTTCTGCAGGAATATCGGGGTAGTTGGCCATGAGCTCAAAGAGCTCTGCTCGCTCGTGTGCCTTAGGCAACTCATGAGCAATCGAGCTGTACAGCTCCACACCTTGGTGTATAAATTCAGCCTCACCCTCTATGAGCCCCGATGTTGTGATATTGGCACCGAGAGCTACAAAGCCTGCCACGAGCTGTGGGTAGTCGCGCGCCAACAGGAGGCTCTCTATCCCGCCATCGGAATGGCCTAAGAAGCAAGCCTTCGTCAGATGCAAGGCCTTGGTGATCTCGACAAGATCACGGGCGAGCAGATCGTAGGTGATAGGAGTTTCACTGCCCCGGCTTGAGACACCCTGGGAGCGCATGTCGGGTGCAATGACCGGTCGTGACGGCGCAAAGTGCTCGGCAATATCTGCGAGGCTGTGGTGCGATGACCCATTGCCATGGAGCATGACAAGGGGCAGTGCCTTGCAGTCATTGATTTCAGGTCCCCACATAAACACCGCGATCTTAGCATCATCACGTGTGTTCACGCAGCGTACTCGGTAATTGAGCGCGTCCATGACCTACCCCCGTTTTTTCAGCTGACTGGGGTGCTTGGCGAAAAAATCAAAGCGCGGTGGCAGGGTGCGCAACTTGTGTTGAGCAGGATCCTCGCCTAAGCTGCGAGCCAACTCAGAGCAGTTTTCAAATGCATGCTCCCAAGAAAAGAAGTCCTTATCTGCAAAGCCAAGGTAGCTGCAAATGAGCTCACAGCCTTTGGGTACTGCAGGATGCCACAAGAGCGTCGCTGTTCTTAGAGCACAGAAGGCGTCGGCCAGTGCTGCTTCATAGGCGGCGTCATTCCCTTGAGAAGTTTTGCGCGCCTCATCCCAGCGCTTGTTTGCGGATCGGCAAAAATTTTCGGCGACAGCGAGTGCTCCATGAATGTCCATGTCGTGTACGCGTCGTTCATACTCACAGGTTGCCTTGGTGCATGCCTCAACAACCTCGAGCGAGGGATCTGCCTGGGGCAGACGAGCGTTGCAGACATTTTGCGCACCGTAGCAACAGCTTCGAGCGAGACGGTTCAAGATATTGGTAAGAAATGTTCCTTCCTTGAGAACTGGATCGGCTACGCGTGGATCATCTCGTACAAGAACTTCTTCTCCCGTTTTTTTGTTTTTGTACGAAACTGAGTTGTTGAGCGGCTTTGGCGCAAACGATACTGCCTTGGTGTCAAGCGCGAGTGAGAGCCAGTGTACCCGTAGCTGTTCTGGCGTGTAGTATGCCAAGAGCTCCTGAGCCATAGGAGGCTTTATCGTGCCCGAGCTCGAAGCCTTTTTATTCATGAAGAGGATGTGGAAGTTTGCAACGGGAATGTCTTGATTCAGATTCCAGTCAAGTGCCTCCCACAGTGCTGGCTGGGCAATGCAGTAAAAGTAGATGTTGTCCTGTCCAATGAACTGAAATACCTGAGCATCGTCTGCACACCACCAGTCTTGCCAGTTGTGCGAGGAATGCGTGTCGTCTGCCTGTGCCAAGACAGTTTGGGTGAACGAAATAGGTGCCCAGAGACTTTCGGGCCAGCACCACACCGTGAGCTGAGAAAGACCGTCGAGTTCGGGAGCTGCAACACCCCAGCTGATGTTTCCGGTAATGCGGAATGGAAGCAGCGTTTTGCCTGTTCGGAAGCGAATACCATGCTCCTCAAGGATGTTTCGCGCAGCATCTCGATCCTGCCAGGAGCCAAAGGTCACTGAAAACGAAGATTGTTTGCTACCTGCTTCGTTGAGAGTATGCGCAGGTAGGTGTAAGGCTACCTCATTGAAGGTATCCCGATAGCTGTTCTGAATGTAGATGGTGGGGTCTATCAGCGACTCACGTACCGTGTTGGTAACGACGGGGCGCACCTGGGGGTCGTTATGCCATACATCCATGAGCGCTTCGAGCTGATCACGAAAGGACGGTAAGTCAAAATACCAGTTATCCACCGGACGCAGCTCGGGAGTGGTGTTAGTAAGCTGAGAACGAGGGGCAATTAGCTCTTCGGGCTCAAACTGATGACCGAGCTCGCACTCGTCAGCGTAGGCCTTTTCCGACTTGCATCCACGTACCGGGCAGCGACCTTGCACCTGTCGGCCATTGAGGAACTGCTGCGCTTGTACATCGTAGAACTGCTTCGTGCTCATGCGATGCAGATAGCCTCGTTCGTGCAGGCGTTCAATAAGCTGTTTGGTGAATGTGGCATGAACGGGTGCGGCTGGTTCAAGACCAGATCCTGCATACAGGTCGAGCGAGATGTTGTAGTGAGCAAGTGCGCTGATCTGTTCTTCGTGAAAGCTGCGGACGTAGTCTTCAATGCTGCCATCATATCCTGTCTCACCTGCCTTGCGAAAACCTTCCATGATGGGGGAGCCATAACAGTCGGTTCCCGATACGAAGATTACGTTTTCGGCTCCAATCCTGTCCCGCAAAAAACGAGCGTAGAAGTCTGCGGGAACAAATACGCCTGCTACATGGCCGAAATGCAAGCCCTTATTGCCATACGGCATACCAGCGGTAACAACGGCACGACGTGGAAAGTGTGGACGCTCATACGAAAAGCAGTGGCTCTGTGTGGTGTTCATCGGCATGTCCCTCCTTGTTCAAGGCACTATTATGCGATATTGCCTTGCTGTATGCGATATTGCTTTGCCGTGCGTCTGTGTGCAACTGTGTGCGTCTGCGTGCAGCCGTGTGCAATCATGCTTGTTACGCCGTCTGACCTTCGATTGCAGGTACATCGACCGAGTACCGACTGCTACTCTTAAGGTGGCAGGTATTGCGTACACGTTCTTATCCGAACAGGAGGATCTATGTCCAAGGATTACCGTCCCTTGCAAAATGGGAGTGATATTCGAGGTATTGCTTTAGAGGGGATAGCGGAGGAGTCTGTAAACCTCACGACAGATGCGGTTCATGACCTTGCTATTGCCTTTGCACTTTGGTTACACAAACATACTGGCAAGGATATAGAAGCGCTTACCGTTGCCGTAGGACGTGATCCTCGCCTCTCAGGCGAGGCTCTGTGCGCTAGCTTTGAGCAGGCTCTTAGTGAAGTTGGCATACGGGTTCTCAGCTGTGGGCTTGCGAGTACCCCCGCGATGTATATGTCCTGCATCATGGATGGCTTTATGGCAGATGGTGCCTGTATGATTACGGCAAGTCACCTGCCCTGGAACCGTAACGGTCTCAAATTGTTTAGTCGGACGGGTGGGCTTGAGGCACAAGACATCGCTTCAATTTGTGATCTAGCGGCATCCGATGCCATCGAAACATGCACACGTGTTCCTCAGCCCCAGGCAGCAGAACAGTGCGATGTGCTTGATGCCTATGCATCTCACCTACGCTCCATTATTTGCAAGGGTTTAGACTGTGAGGACACCGCCGACACGAAGCCTCTTCAAGGTCTGAATATCTGCGTGGATGCAGGTAACGGCTCAGCTGGCTTTTATGCCACTCAGGTGCTTGAGCCCTTGGGTGCCGATGTGTCTGCGAGTCAATTTTTGGAGCCCGATGGAAACTTCCCCAATCACATGCCCAATCCTGAAAACAAAGAGGCGATGGATTCCATTTCAGCTCGTGTGAAAGAATGTGGCTGCGACCTCGGTCTTATCTTTGATACCGATGTAGATCGTGCGAGTGCGGTTGACTCTTCTGGCAACGAGATCAACCGCAACTCTATCATCGCGCTTTCAGCAGCACTCATCGCAGAAGAACATCCAGGCACCACGGTTGTTACCGATTCCGTTACCTCCGACGAGCTTACGGCTTTCTTGGAAGCTGAGTTGGGTCTGCATCATCTGCGGTATAAGCGAGGATATCGCAATGTTATCAACAAGATGATTGAGCTTAACCACGAGGGTACCAACTGTCAACTTGCCATCGAAACCAGTGGCCATGCAGCCTTTTTGGAAAACTATTCGCTCGACGATGGTGCCTACTTGGCTACCCGTATTGTTGTGAAAGCTGCAGAACTTGCACAATCCGGACAAAGCATCAGCGATCTTTTAGCGCAGCTGGCTCACCCACAGGATGCTGCCGAGATTCGCCTACCGATTACCTCAGACGATTTCCAGGCGCAAGGCACACAGGTGCTGGAGCATCTTACGCAGTGGGTCTGTGGTACCGGCGCAGAGGTCGCACAAGCGTCCGGCATAGAGCTTGCGTTGGTTGAGCCCAACTTTGAAGGTGTGCGTGTTGCCCTCTCCGGTGAGGTTCATGGGTGGTTTTTGCTGCGTCAGTCACTGCACGATCCGCTGATGCCACTCAATATCGAAACACGTGAGCACGGTGGTGTACAGATCGTACGCGCACTTGTACGCAGAGCCCTACAAGCAGAAGCAGGCTTGGATATCAGCATGCTCTGATACCGGTGTGCTCTGATACCAGCAAGCTTGGGTATCAGTATGCTCTAGGCTTCGAGGACCTTGTTCAAGAAGGATTGCGTGCGCGAATTTTGTGGGTTGTCAAAAATCTGCTCGGGCGTTCCTTCTTCGGCAATGACGCCCTCGTCTATAAAGAGGACACGGTTTGCCACATTGCGCGCGAAGCCCATTTCGTGGGTGACGATGGCCATGGTCATGCCTTCGTTGGCAAGACTGCGCATAACATCCAAAACCTCGCCAACCATCTCGGGGTCGAGCGCGCTCGTGGGCTCGTCAAAGAGCATCAGACCTGGGTTCATAGCGAGTGCGCGCGCAATGGCTACGCGCTGCTGCTGTCCGCCCGACAAACTTCGGGGACGTGCATGAGCCTTATTGGCAAGACCAACACGATCGAGAAGCTTGAATGCCGCCTGTTTGGCGTCTTCCTCGGTCATTCTCTTACGCAGTACAGGAGCAATGGTGATGTTTTCAAGTACGGTGAGGTGGGGAAAGAGGTTGAACTGCTGAAACACCATTCCTATGTCTTCGCGCAGCTCATCGATATTCTTAGCATTGG
>CAYTTI010000038.1:0-8617 GCA_964440675.1 uncultured Coriobacteriaceae bacterium | reverse complement strand
CGTCCGCCTGACGCAGTCGCCAAACAGTGCGTACTAAGCGGTCGAACTCGGGGTGACTTGCAGGAGCTCCTGCGCGTTGCTGGGTTTGGGAGTCTATCTCGGCAATTTGAGCATCGCTAGCCTTTGGAGTACATCCCTTTGCATATGTTTGATCCGTCATTGTCTTCCTAGTCATCGTCATCCTAGACGTCATCATCTCCGCCAATGAGCTCGAGCACGCCCAATACGATAGGCAACAGCTCACCGTCGGAGGCTTTGTACGGGTAGGTAAGCTTACCCGTTTTGGGGAATACCACCGCGCGGCGCTCTTTAAGCTTGGTGGCAAGGTCGCGCGGCACCTGCAGTCCTTGAAAAGTTATGCGCCCCGACCTCAAAGAAATGCTGGTAACCCCAAGCCTTGTAGCACGCACGCGAATACGAGCACGATCAAACAGGTTGCGCCCCGCAAGCGGCAAGGCTCCGTGCTCGTTTTCAAGGGAAGTCTGTAGTTCATCTATGCCTGCAAGCTCACTAGCCGCAGCAAGGCGACGATAGACCAGCACCCGCTTATCAACTTGGGGTAGGTACTCTTCTGCAATATAGAAATCTGCCGGCAGGTTAATGCTTATCTCTTCAGGCTCTGCGTCGGGAACTGCACCGCGCGCTTCCGCCACAGCAGCACCCAGCATCTGCGTAAAGAGGTCAAAACCGACGCTGGACAAGTTGCCATGCTGCTCAGCACCCACGAGGGATCCCGCACCACGAATCTCTAGGTCGCGCATGGCCACCCGCATACCACTGCCTAACTCTTGGAACTCGTTGATGGCAGTGAGGCGCTCAGTTGCCTCGGGCGTAAGCGGAATTTCTCCCGGAAACATAAAGTAGGCGTAGGCTTGCTGCCGACCACGTCCCACACGCCCTTTCAGCTGGTAGAGCTGGGCGAGCCCTAAACGCTGTGAATCTTCAATAATGAGGGTGTTGGTGTGAGCGTTGTCAATGCCACTTTCAATAATGGTGGTAGCTACCAGTACGTCTACTTCACCTTCGGTAAAGGCAAGCATCACGTCTTCTACCTCATGAGCGCTCATCTGGCCGTGGGCAACAGCAACGCGCGCCTCGGGAGCGGCTTGGGTAACTACCTCCATCGCGTCATCAATCGTCCTTACTCGGTTGGACACGTAGTACACCTGTCCTTTGCGCGCAAGCTCAGCACGAATGGCAGCACTTACCTTGTCTGGGTCGAATTCGCACACCTCTACCTGTACCGGCAAACGACCCGCCGGCGGTGTCATGATAAGGCTCATGTCCCGCACTCCACTCATTGCCATTTGCATGGTACGTGGAATGGGTGTAGCAGAAAGCGTAAGGACATCCACCTGCTCACGTAGGTTTTTGAGCTGCTCCTTGTGCTGTACACCAAAGCGCTGTTCTTCGTCGACCACCACGAGACCGAGGTTTTTTGGGTTAATGTCCGCCGAAAGCAGACGATGCGTACCGATTAAAACGTCAGTGGTGCCCTCTGCAAAGCTCGAAACCGTTTTGCGCTGTTGGGAAGCTGTTATAAAACGCGAGAGAAGCCCCACCTGTACGCCATAGGGCGCAAATCGTGTATAGAACGTTTCAAAATGCTGCTGAGCTAATATGGTTGTTGGACACAGTACCATAACCTGATACCCCTGCGAGCAGCACTTAAAGGCCGCACGGAGCGCCACTTCGGTTTTGCCGAATCCCACATCCCCACAGAGCAGGCGATCCATGGGACGAGACGATTCCATATCGGCCTTGATGTCTGTTATGGCATGCGCCTGATCGGGCGTGAGCTCATAGGGAAAGTCCTCCTCCATAAGCATTTGATCGGGAGTGTCTGGTCCAAAGGCGTGGCCGGTAACCGTACTCCGGCGCGTATACAGATCCACTAAGTCGAATGCAAGTTTTTTTGCGCTTGTGCGCGCGCGATTGGTGGCACGCGACCAATCGGCGGTGTTCAGCCGTGTAAGCCGAGGACTTGAGCCATCAGGACCCACATAGCGCGTAATGCGATCTACCTGCTCTAAGGGAACAAAGAGTTTGTCCTCGTTGGCGTATTTCAACAGAAAGTAATCGCGTTCGCGCCCGCCTACCTCTTGGCGAACGATATCAACAAAAAGCGCGATGCCGTGAGTAGCGTGAACCACGTAATCGCCCGGCTTAAACGGAAAGGTAATCTGCGTAGGATCAATACGTCTGTGCGAGTGCTGCCTGGCAGAACGCGTGGTGAGATCGGCTACAGAGAGCGATGCGAGGCGCGCCGCAGGAATAACCGTACCCTGTGGTATAGGCTCATCAATAAAGGTAACGACACCGGGAGTGAGCGATCGCCCAGCTTGTGTGTTTGCCTCTAGGCGCCCAGCTTGTGTGTTTGCCTCTAGGCGCTCTTCAAACGGAATTCCCTCATCGCTCAAGCGCAGCTCTAGGGAGGCGCGTGCATTTCTGTCGGGGACTGCAAAGGTGGTAAGGTAGCCTTCACGTACAAACAAACGTAGGCGCCCTATGAGCTTGGAATCTGCCCCTGCGATGGCGGGCTGACGTACTGTTAGTTCAGGCGCTTGGGCAACGCCGCGCAGGCCAATGGAGGCAAAGGTTAGGCGCTGTTGTTTGCCAAAGTCCAGCTCACGAGGAGCTACGTAGAGTCCTTCAAGCGATACGCGGGCGTCGGTGGCTGCTGCCTCCACTTCCTCAAAGGCACGCACGCAGTCATCGAAAAGCGAGCGCGGCTCGGCAAGCACCACAAGCGTGTTGGACGACATATGTGCCATAGGACTCGTAGTTGTTGGGTAGAGCATCGGCAGATAGCGCTCAAGCGAGGGCTCGTTGGAGCCTGCCTCTATGAGTTCCAGGTCTGCCGCAACACGACTGTCATCCTGTGCGGCAGACCAAAGCTTCTT
The DNA here is from genome assembly GCA_964440675.1 of uncultured Coriobacteriaceae bacterium. Taxonomy (GTDB): domain Bacteria; phylum Actinomycetota; class Coriobacteriia; order Coriobacteriales; family Atopobiaceae; genus CADBMC01. Next base: position 5,714 of record CAYTTI010000038.1, on the reverse strand, counting down.
GCGCGCATAGGCGATGGTTTCGGGGGTGAGCGCCATCTCACGACAGGGAGCAATATCGACCTTTTCCAGCTCTCTAATCGTTTGGCCAGTAGAGGCCACCATACTACGCGCACGGTCAATCTCGTCGCCAAAAAACTCAATACGCACGGGATATACTTGCTGCGCTGGAAAGACATCAACCGAATCGCCATGCACATGAAAGCGTCCGGGTTGGTTCAGCTCGCCTTCACTGGCGTAGCCAAGCCCCACCAATAACGATCGTATCTCCTCGAAGGGCAGCTCATCGCCTACCGCAAAGCTCGAGCTCTCGAAATAGCCTGTGCCTCTCGGTGGCACGCAGCGCAGCAGAGCCCGCGCCGAGCTCACCACAATGCAGGGCTCGTCGTGGGCAAGCCGCGCCAAAGCAGCGCAGCGAGCTCCAACTACAGCATCATCTGCCTCGCGCTGGGACCAGGGCACATCACGGCGCTCCGGGAAGCGACACACAGATGACGCTCCCAGCCAAGCACTGAGTGCGGATGCTGCTCTATCGGCTCCATCTTCGCTCGCAACCACGTATAGGCACGGCCGAGGTTCGCGCGCCCAAAGAGCTGCAAGCACAAGCGGACGCGCGGATTGTGCAAGCGACAAACTAGTGTCGTTTCCGGCGGCAAGCTCGCGGGCAACCGAGGCAAACTCGGAAGCTTTCGTAAGTTGTTCACTTAAGTGTTGAATAATCATTGGTGTGTTGAATCGTCTTCCGAGTTTGTTCTAGGTAATTTTCTTTCGTATTGCCTTCGGTACATTACTTACGGCAAGGTTCTAGGCCTGTCAATTTTACTGTTCTACTACTACATTGCTATTACTGTATTTTTCTGTTACTGCATTTTCCTGCTACTGCATGCCAGCAAGCTTATAGTAGGCATTCCCTCGCATAAGTGAGCTGTCAAGTGTAGGCTCTGCTGTCTCTAGGCTTGGATGAAGCTCAAGCAGGCGTCGCATATCATGCTTGTGAGCTGTCAGTAAACTCAGGCCTTCCTGCAACAAGCTCAGGCCTTCCTGCTGCGTGCGTTCTACTTGCCGTGGATGGCGCACAATTGAGCAACGTGGGTCTACAACACTTATGAGCCCACACTCACGCAGGCGTAAGCAGAAATCCACGAGCGCCATGTCGGTTCTAAAACTCAGGTCGAAACCTCCCAAGTCATCAAACACTTCTCGCCGGAATGCGACGCAGGTGCTCGGTACTGCCGTGACCACATGAGCGCACTGCAAAAACTGCATGTAGCCAGTGTCCACGGGAGCGAGACCACAAGACATAGCAACAGGCTCACCGTTGGCAGCAATCGAGAGTCCACAGGATTGTACAAGCCCATCGGCATCAAGGATGAGAGGCGCTGCAATACCCACCTCAGACAGCTGAAGGTACCCTACGAGCGCCTGTACAAGCTCATCGGAAAGCGGTGTCGCACCCTCATCAAGCACCAAGATATAGCGAGACGAGGACTTAACAACACCCGCGTGGACACGTTCTGCCCAGCTTGCCGTTCCTGCCTTGTCAGACACCCGCACCAATGCCACATCGAGCGGCGATTCATCCACCTTGAAGGTGGTTTTGTAGGTAAGCCGGTACGATCCCGACGCAACCGTAGCCTGTATGTTTCTGCGCTCTAAGTGTTGTTGTACAGCCGAGCGACCCGCCTCAAACAAATAGGGCTTGTCATCCTCATTCATAGCTGAGGATTGTTGATGGCTCCGCCAGTGATAGAGCATATGCGGCACAAAGCTAACATGGCGCGCCACCTCATAAGCCTTAAAGGTGAGGTCGTAGTCCTGTGCCCCGGCGAGCTCGGAAGGCGTTAGCTCGCACGCATCCATTACCCGCCGACTCACCATAAGCATGTGACACACTACATTGCCATCAAGTTCACGTGCAAGGTCGAAACCGCCCTTGAACTTAGGGCCAAAGTAGGTGCCCGTCGCTTGAGCTACTTCGTCATAGGTACCAAGTGCCTGGTCGCTGACCGCCCGCTCGTGAGCATCCGTCTGATCGTCGTCGGCCACTTGCTCATGAGCATTCGCCTGGTCTTCCCACATGTCTTCATTGCAGAAAAGCAAATCAGCTGTGGGAGTGGCACGAATAGCTTCAACATAGCGAAACAGACAATCAGGCTCGATAAAGTCGTCATGATCGATAAAGGCTAGGTAGTCGCCATCTGCGGCTTCTATGGCGCAGTTGGTGTTTGTAGCAATGTCTACGTTCTCAATAGCAATGCTGCGAATACGTTTGTCGTGGTAGGTGGCCAAAACACGTTGCACCGCATTGCTCGTGCTGGCGTCTGCCAACACAAGCTCCCAGTTGGTGTAGGTTTGAGCCAGTATCGAATCGAGCATGGTGCGTAGATATGTTTCGGGTGTTTCATATGCAGGACAAATAAAACTGATGCGTGGCAAGAAGCTTTGGGATGTAGCTTCTGCCTCCGCGCTTTCATGAGCTGCGAGCTCTGTAGCCAAGCTTTCACCAACTGTATGCCCTACAGCCAAGTTATCACGAGCGGTATAGTCCACGACTCGAACAGCCTCTGCCTGTTTCTCCCACGCAGACACAACTTCGCGTTCACGCGCAAGCTCTTCTGCGCTTGCGCGGTTTGCCCGCATCCACTCGTTGTAGCCATCCCAGTTTTGGCAGTTGCGACGCTCCTCCATCCATGCTACAAGTTCTTTTTGGCACACGTCTGGAGCAATATCCAAGCTCGCACGCAATGCGCGGATGCCACGGCCGGCGGAAGCGACCAGGTGCAAGCCAAGCCGTGAGTATTGAAACGGAACCGACCAGTACACAACGCGCACAACGCCATTCGGTTGAGCGTCCGCGTCGACAGCATCGATGCGCGCTTGCCCGCACGTAACACAGGCTGCCCCATCCAATTGAGCTTCTACACTGTCAAATGCACTGTCACATACGCTGTCGCATGCACTTTCACAGACACTGTCACACAACAAGATGGGCTTACTTCGCAGCGGCAAGCGCAAACGCGTTGTTGCCTTCAGGTGTACTTCGTCGGTACACGAAGCTGGCATCACACAGGCAACCCGTGCATATTTACGCTGGTAATCCGTACGAATCCCCACAAGCTTGAGCGTAATCTGCTCTTCTGTTGTGCCCTGTTCTCCTATGCCCTGCTCTCCTGTGTCGCCTTTTTCTATGTCACGCTCTCCTGTGCTCGGTTCTCCCATGTCGCGCTCTTCTATACAGAACTCTTTTGAAAAACCCTCTTCCATTAATCATAGCTCCTTGATAGTATTTACGGAAGAAAGTTATTGGTGGATAACTTTCTTGCAAGATTGCGAGGAGAGACGCACTTGTATCGTGAACCCCAACATACGGAGTCCCCGACGGGAGGAGCCTCTCATCAAGCGTAATCTATCTACGATCGTCCTTGCAATTGCGCTCGCTATTGTTTCTGTGGCCTCGCTTTTCATAGGTGTGCTCGACATGGATCTTGCGGGTATCCTTGCAGGCGATTCTCAGCAGTTGCTCGTCCTTTTGGCCTCGAGACTGCCGCGACTCGCGGCTGTGCTCTGCACAGGCATTGGGATGAGTGTTGCCGGCCTTATCATGCAGCAACTCTGCATGAATAAGTTTGTCTCTCCTACCACAAGCGCCACGATTTCCTGTGCACAGCTCGGCGTGCTTTTAGCCTACGTGTTTGTGCCGAGCGCTATGCTATGGCAGCGCGCAGGTATGGCCTTTCTCTCTGCAACCTTGGGAACCTGGCTCTTTGCGTGGTTTATCCTGCGCATGCGCTTCAAGGAAGTAGTAATGGTGCCTCTCGTGGGCATCATGTTTGGCAACGTTATTTCTGGCATCACGAACTTCTTGGCCTACCAGTACGATCTCACGCAGGCGCTGTCCTCCTGGCTTACCGGCCACTTCTCGCTGGTGCTGCGTGGTAACTATGAACTCGTGTTTTTGGTGGTGCCGCTGGTTGTCATTGCATTCATCTTCGCAAACCACTTCAATATCGTAGGCCTTGGTCACGACTTTGCGCAAAACCTGGGCGTTCCCTATAACCTCGTACTCTTTATGGGGCTCACCATCTCTGCGCTTATCACTGCAAGTGTGGTTGTCGTAGTGGGCTCAATTTCCTACATCGGGCTTATCGTGCCCAACCTCGTTGCTATGTTCAAAGGTGATAAGATCCGCGGCACGCTTGCGGATACCGCCCTGTTTGGCGCGCTGTTTGTGTTGGTGTGCGACATCGTAGCGCGCACGCTTATTAGCCCTTACGAGCTTCCCATTGAGCTTATTGTGGGCATTGTTGGCTCAATAGTTTTTATCGTGCTCTTGATGTGGCGTCTTGGTCATGGTCGCCAATCTATCGACATTCGCAAGCTTATACGAGGACAGTCTTGCGGATGTAGCGAAGCGCTGAACTCGATACCAGCACCCCCTGGCATGGAGGGCACAGCTTCCCAGAGAGGTAGAACATCCCATGAGTGAACTGATTGCGCGCCTGAGAGGTGCTACACCGACAAGCATTAAATCACAGGAGAAAAGATCTGTCTGTGTAGTCGGCAAGGCTAGCGCGGTTCATGCGCGTAATGTGCGCTTGATCGCTCTGCTTGCTCTCGTTGCAGTGCTTGCCGTCGCGCTCTATCTTACTGTAGGTGTTAACTTTGCCAATGAGCGCCTCATGACCTTTGCCTTGCGCATTCGCCTTCCAAAGGTAGCGGCCATGTTACTCGCCGCCTTCGCCATAGGTGGCGCGTCCATCGTGTTTCAATCCATTATCAACAACACGGTGGTAACGCCCTGTTTGCTGGGTATGAACTCGCTTTACACCCTGATTCATACCGCACTCGTCTTTGTAGTGGGTTCAGCAAGCGCACTTGCTTCGAATACAAACCTATCTTTTGCCATCGACCTGGTGCTTATGGGCGTTGTTGCAACCCTTATCTACAGCTACCTCTTTAAGAAAACAGGGCACAATGTCCTTTATGTGCTCCTGATAGGCACCGTACTCACCTCGCTGTTTGGCTCAATTCAGTCCACGCTGATTCGTGTGATGGATCCCAACGAGTACGACACGCTGGTTAACACCTTGGTAGCAAGCTTTTCGAACATCAACACCGAAATCATCGTCTTTGCGCTGGTGGCCTTGCTAACAATTGTCTGGGTGCTACGCCAAGATCTCGCACTGCTCGATGTACTCACACTAGGGAGAGATCAGGCGATTAACCTCGGCGTGGACTACGACCGAAGCGTGCGCCGCCTGCTGTTGGGCGTAACGCTCTTCATTGCAGTAGCGACGGCGATGGTAGGCCCTATCTCATTTTTAGGACTCATCATTGCTAACCTTGCTCGGCAGCTGCTCAAGACCTACCGCCACAGCTTGCTCATTGTTGGTTCCTCACTATTTGGCATGGCGCTCTTGGTTGCAGCTCAGCTTATTGTAGAGCGTGTCTTTAGCTACGCCGTGCCGGTGAGTGTGTTTATCACCGTAGGCGGGGGCGCATACTTCCTTTATTTGATTCTCTTTGCCAAGAAACGGTAGCCGCCTACTGCCTACTGCAGCTTTGCACTAGCTTGGCTGCGCTCCACTTTCCACGCACCACTCCTGTGATCTCACTTAGAAAGGAAGTCCATGCGCGTTCGCAACCTCACCAAACGCTATGATGGCAATGCTGTCGTTAACAACGTGAGTTTTGACATACCCGACGGCTCGGTGGTT
>CAYTTI010000037.1:557-8660 GCA_964440675.1 uncultured Coriobacteriaceae bacterium | reverse complement strand
CCTTATTTATGGCCACGTGGGCATTTACATTGGCGGTGGCGTTGTGATGGATAACATTGGCTACATTCGTTCGATTAGTGCTGACGAGTGGATTAGCTACTACGGGGTAACCGTGTCAGCGCGCTGGGGCTGGCTGGGAGGCGTGGTTCTTTCGTAGCGTTGGGGTGTGGTTCGTTCAGCGCCCTCTGGTGCCATCGTGGTTCTCTCGTGCTCGTAGCGCCTTCGCGGTTCCTGCGTAGCGCCTTCGTGATCCTCTCGTAGTACCCTCGTAGTATCAGTTTTTGAGCGAGTTAAGTGGTGCTGGGAAGCGTCCACCGCGGTGCGCGAAAACAGTACCTGCAAAGGTGTTGACCGACATAACCGGAGCCGATCCAAACAGTCCGCCAAACTCAAGTACATCGCCTTCGGCATGACCTATAGCAGGGATAATGCGCACGGCAGTCGTTTTGTTGTTAATGATGCCGATGGCCATTTCATCTGCAATAATGCCCGCGATGGTTTCCACAGAAGTGTCGCCCGGAATGGCGATCATATCCAAGCCAACAGAGCATACCGACGTCATCGCCTCGAGCTTTTCGAGATTGAGAGCTCCATCGCTTGCTGCTCGAATCATGCCGGCATCTTCGGATACCGGGATGAAGGAGCCAGAAAGACCGCCCACGCTCGAGCTAGCCATAACGCCACCCTTTTTTACCGCGTCGTTGAGTAGTGCGAGCGCACAGGTTGTACCCGGTCCTCCGCACTCTCCCACACCGATAATCTCCAGAATGCGTGCAACGGAATCTCCTACAGCAGGGGTTGGCGCAAGGCTTAAATCTACGATGCCCTTTTCAACGTTGAGACGGCGTGCTGCCTCTCGACTCATGAGCTCACCGGCGCGCGTTATTTTGAAGGCTGTTTGTTTAATACGCTCTGCGACATCCATAAGCGAGGCAGACGCGGGGAGCTCTTCAAGTGCTGCAGCCATAACGCCGGGACCCGATACGCCTACGTTTATCACTACATCAGCCTCGCCGGTACCATGTACAGCACCTGCCATAAAGGGGGAGTCTTCAACCATGTTAGAGAACACAACGAGTTTTGCGGCTCCATAACAGTTCGTGTGGTGGGTAAGCGCTGCCGACTGGCAAATTACTTCGGCCATGCGCAGCACAGCATCCATGTTGATACCCGCACGAACCGAGGCAACATTCACCGATGAACAAACCCTGTCGGTTCCTGCAAGAGCTTCAGGGATTGAGTCAATAAGGTGACGATCGGCATTGCCCATACCCTTGTGTACGAGTGCAGAAAATCCGCCCATGAAATCGATGCCCAAATCACGAGCTGCTCTATCCATGGCGTGTGCAATAGGAGTGAGATCGGACTCAGCACATGATGCAGCAATCTGTGCGATAGGGGTTACAGCAACCCGCTTATTCACAATGGGGATACCGTATTCGGATTCAAGTTCTTCGGCTACCTCTACTAAGCGAGCAGCGGTGTACATGATGTGATCGTAGATCTTCCGACACATCACAGCTATGCTATCGTCCGCACAAGCCATGAGCGAGATTCCCATCGTAAGCGTGCGGATATCCAGGTTTTGCTGCGAGACCATATTGAGTGTTTCAGCAACCTCTTCAGGAGTAATAGACATACTTCCCCTTTGTGTGTGAACATTAGTACCGTTGCTAGGCGTTCGCCTACGCGACGGGCTTCGTCCGTACGACGGATTTCATCCGCGCGACGGGTTGTATCCGCATGACGGCTTTGTCCGTACGACGGGCTTTGTCCATATGACGGCTCACCATTATGACACTCAAAGCCCAAAGGGGTTTTCAAAGGCTTGTATGTTACATAGATTTCAGCACATTGTTTTATGAACTGCTAACAACGAGGACTACTAACAACGAGGGAGAAGCACATGGGCAAAATGCTCTACGCTATGCGTCATGGAGAAACACTTTTCAACCAACTTCGTCGCGTCCAAGGCTATGCGGACTCTCCTTTAACGGAGCGCGGCTTTGAGCAGTGTCGGCAAGCGGGGCTCATGTTCGCTGGGCGCAATCTAAGCTTCGACCACTTTTATTCCTCCACCTCGGAGCGTGCACGCGATACGCTCGAGCAGATAATGTACGCGATGTTTGGCGAGCTTGTTCAGGATGAGGCCGTAAAAGGCCTCAAAGAGTTTGACCGTGGTTTGTTTGAAGGGCAGCCCCTCTACCTCATGCCACATTCACAACAGGTAACTGACAGCTATTTTGATCCCTTTCAAGGTGAGTCACCGCAGCATAGTTTTGAGCGCATACACAACACGCTACGTGAGATTATGAGTCGCGACGAACACAACCAAGTACTCGTCGTAAGTCACGGCGGGGTATTAGGGCAGCTCTATCGCCGTCTATCGGGCACAAAAGAGGTAGTTCCGGGGCAAAGGTATGGCATGCCCAACTGCACGGTCTTTGTCTATGAGTTTGATGAACGTCGTCAGGATCTTTCTTTCGTAGAAGTTATCTTTCCTACAGAGGTATAAACCTGCGTTCTTCCATACGCGCCGTAAGACCCCCCCGCTTTCAGGTCGGGGACATGTTCGTGCGCCCATGCGCTAGGACAAAGATGCACCCATAGGAGATACGCCCATACGCGCTCATACCACGGCAAAGAAAAAACCAATGAGCAATGAACAAAATTCGGGCTAAAGGTCCCTTTTGTCCCATGAGCTCAAAATTCTGGTTCCAAAAGCCACATTCTTTGCTACAATTGCGACACTTTACTGAGTGAGGAGTAGGCATGCGGGAGTTGTGCACCATAGCGTTTTTCACAACGGTACCTGTTGTTGTGCCTGCTGCCCTCGGCATTACCCTACTAGAGCTAGTAGTACCCAGCGCAAACGTGCGCTAGCTCTTCTGCTGTTGTAAACACAGAGCATAGAAGCTACGCCCGCGTTTGCAATCGTCCGGGTGAGAGCTTCTGGTAGTGTCGCCACCTCCCGGACGTCAGAACGAAAGCAAGTCGACGTACCAGGAGGATTAACATGACACGCAAAATCAGCATCTTCGATACTACACTGCGCGATGGTGAACAGTCTCCAGGCGCTGGTATGACCACGGAGGATAAGCTCGTTATTGCCCGCCAACTGCTTCGCCTGCACGTAGACATAATCGAAGCGGGCTTTCCGGTATCCAGTCCGGGCGACTTTAGGAGTGTCTCGGAGATCAGTAGGTTGGCAGGCGATAGCTGTGTGGTGTGCGGACTTACGCGCGCCATCGACCACGACATCGATGTTGCAGCTGAGGCGCTAAAGTCAGCACAACGACCGCGCATTCATACCGGGCTGGGAGTTTCTCCTTCCCACCTGCGCGATAAGCTCAACATTTCCGAGGAGGAGTGCATCGAGCGAGCAGAGCACTGCGTGCGCTATGCTCGCCGCTATGTAGATGATGTTGAGTTTTATGCGGAGGATGCGGGTCGCTCTAACCAGGACTTCTTGGTACGTGTAATTCAAGCGGCGGTGAATGCGGGTGCCACGGTAGTTAACATTCCTGACACCACCGGTTACTCGATGCCCTGGCAGTTTGCCGAGCGTATCGCAGATTTGCGTGCGCGCGTGGATGGTATCGAAGATGTGACGATTTCGGTGCACACGCACAACGATCTTGGGATGGCTACTGCCCTGGCATTGGCCTCTGTACAGGCTGGCGCAACGCAAATCGAGTGCACCATCAACGGCTTGGGAGAGCGTGCAGGAAATACCGCTTTAGAAGAAGTGGTCATGGCTATCCGTATGCACGCAGATGAGCTGGATGCCCACACCGACGTAGTAACACGGGAGCTCACGCGCACAAGTCGCTTGGTGAGCTCCATTACCGGTATTAGCACCCAACCAAACAAGGCCGTTGTTGGTACGAACGCCTTTGCACATTCGTCGGGCATTCACCAGGATGGTGTCTTAAAGGCACGCGATACCTACGAAATAATCAATCCAGAGGATGTAGGGGCAGCAGGTTCTGAAATCATCCTTTCTGCCCGCTCGGGTCACGCCGCCTTGCGTCATCGCTTTACTGAGCTCGGCTATACCTTTGCTGATGAGGAGTTTGACGACATCTACCAGCGTTTCTTAGAGATCGCCGACCAGAAAAAAGAAGTATATGACCAGGATTTGGAGTCCATTGTCCAGGAGCGCCAGCGTGAGGCTGATGCGGTGTATATACTCAACGCGCTGCAAATTCAGTGTGGTGATCCGTTGGTGCCCAATGCTGTTGCAACGATTACCGACGAAGAAGGTATTACCCATGTGGTTACCACCACAGGCACAGGACCGGTGGATGCTGCCTATAAGGCAATTGATAAGGTGGTAGCAGTGCACGGCGACCTGCAGGAGTTTGCGGTCAAGGCGGTAACGCGGGGTATTGACGCCATCGGTGAGGTAACGGTACGCATCGTGAGCGATGATGGCAAGGTGTTTACGGGTCGTGGTGCCGACAACGACATCATTGTGTCGAGTGCAAAGGCCTATATCAACGCCATTAACCGCATGATTAGTACAACTCGCTCACGTGAGTGCGCGTGTTGAGTTACCACCCTGAGCTACCAGCTCGGGTCGCTGCCGCAGAGGGTACGACTCGCCTGTTAGGAGCACGACCCGTCTGCAGAGGGCACGACTCGCCTGCTGAGGGCACGTAGCTTTTTAATACTCGGAGAGGAAAGCCATGAGACAAACAGAAGAGATGACGGGAGCGCACATACTTATCCACACCCTGATTGATCAGGGTGTGGATACCATCTTTGGTTATCCCGGTGGTGCGGTTCTCGATATTTATGATGCTCTGTACCAGGTATCGGACAAAATACTGCACATTGAAACAAGCCACGAACAACATGCCTGTCACGCCGCCGATGGCTATGCGCGTGCAACCGGGAAGGTTGGTGTCGTCCTTGCAACATCGGGTCCGGGTGCTACCAACCTGGTAACGGGAATTGCGACCGCGTACCTGGATTCGATTCCTCTGGTTGCTATTACCGGTAACGTGAGTAACGCGGTTATTGGTACTGACGCCTTCCAAGAGGTAGACATCACGGGGATCACCCTGCCTATTACTAAGCACAACTTCTTTGTGCGCGATGTCGCTCGTTTGCAAGAGATGGTATGTGAGGCCTTCGATCTGGCACAAAGCGGCAGGCCAGGACCGGTTCTTATCGATATTCCTAAAGATGTGCAAATCGCTCGGAGTACCTATACTTCAAAGCCGCGCACGCAGCGAACACAACATGAGCAGCAGACACAGCATGCGCAGCGTACACAGCTCACATCTGCACAGCCGTTTGATCGTAGCGCGCTAGAGCAGGCGGCAGAGTTCATCAATGAGGCACGTCGTCCGTACATCTACTTTGGCGGAGGTGTTCTTTCATCGGGATCTGGTGAAGCTGTCGTTGCTTTGGCTGAACGCATTTCTGCTCCTATGGGAAGCTCGCTTATGGGTATTTCTGCCGTTCCTAGCAAACATCCTTTACACCTAGGAATGCAAGGAATGCACGGACGCTATGCCTCTACGATGGCTGTTAACTACTGCGACTGCTTAATTGCTCTCGGTGTGCGTTTTAACGACCGTGCTACGGGTGACAGAACACGTTTTGCACCCAACCACAAGATCGTTCGTGTGGATACCGATAGCTCCGAGCTTTCCAAAACGGTGTACGATCGGGTCGATCTGGTAGGAGATGTGGGCACGATCTTGCATGATCTGCTTGAGCTCATACGTCCTAACACCCACGAAGAGTGGCGCCGTGAAATACGCGAGCTGCGCGCAAAGGAAAAGGGCTTTGCCGACTACCGCTCAACCTTGACGCCAAAAGTTGTTATGGAAACTATCAACGAGTGCCGGATGAGCGATATGCCGGTTGTAACCGACGTCGGTCAGCATCAAATGTGGGCGGCGCAACATCTAGTATTTACCAAGCCGCGTACCTTTATCACCTCAGGGGGCTTAGGAACTATGGGCTTTGGGCTCGGCGCTGCCATCGGTGCGCAGCTGGGCACCGGTATGCGTAGTGTGTTGGTTACCGGCGACGGCTCCTTTGGCATGAATCTGGGCGAGCTTGCCACCCTTGCCGATAACAACTTGCCCATAACCATTGTGCTGCTTAATAACGGCGTCTTAGGCATGGTGCGCCAGTGGCAATCACTGTTTTATGGTAGGCGCTATTCTCATACGACGCTTAATCACAAGCTGAACTTCGTGAAGCTCGCATGTGCCTTTGGGGTTGAGGCAGTACGGGTGGAAACTCCCAGGGATCTTACAGCTGCCCTTACGAGCTCCCTTGCTCAGGATGGCCCCATGCTTATTGAGTGTGCTATCGACTGCGATGAGTTGGTAACACCTATGATGCCTCCTGGAGGCTCGGTAGACGATCTTATGGTGAATGAAGATGATATCCATGCAAGGATGGGTGAGTAGCATGCAAACCTACAGTATTGCCATTATGGTACGCAATGAGTTCGGCGTCTTAAACCGCGTAACCAGTATGTTTAGGCGCCGTCAGTTCAACATTACCTGTCTTACGGTTTCCGAAACCGAAACAGAGGAGCTTTCGCGCATTACCGTTCAGTTTGAAGGGGAAAACGATCGCGCACGCGAGCAGTTGGTTTCGCAGCTTACTAAGCTTCCCGATGTTATTTCGTACAAAGAATTCGATCCAGATGAGTCGGTGAGCTGTGAGCTGTTACTTATCAAGATGCGTAACTGTAACGACACGCGGCCTCAACTGCTCGATGCCGCCGAGGCATTCCATGCGAAAATTGTTGACTACACGCGAGAATCGGTGATCTTCCGTATAGCAGGGACGAGTCATCGTATTGACAACTTTATTGATCTCATGCGCGACTTTGAAATTCTTGAAGTGTGCAGAACTGGAGTTGTTTCGCTCGAGCGTGGTTCTAAAGTTATGCGTCAGATACCCGCTCTTACCTAGGAGCAGGGTAGTATTTCGTTGTATGCGTTGGCTCTATATATGTGCAATCGCATGGATTGCACCATAAGTCGAAAGGATTGCGCCATGGCAAATTCAAAGTTCCGTATGTTTTACCAGCAGGATTGCGATATCTCGAAGCTCGATGACAAGACAGTTGCCATTATTGGCTATGGCTCACAGGGTCATGCTCACGCGCTGAACCTTAAAGAGAGCGGTGTGAATGTTGTTATAGGCTTGCGCGAAGGTTCGCCCTCCATCGCGAAGGCCGAGGCACAGGGTATGACGGTTGTGAGCAATGCTGAGGCTGCCAAAATGGGCGATGTCATCATGATTCTCATCAACGATGAGCTACAGAAGGCCATGTACGAAAAGGATATCGCACCCAACCTAACGGCTGGTAAAACCCTTGCTTTTGCTCATGGCTTCAATATTCATTTTGCCTGCATTGTGCCCCCATCCGATGTCAATGTCATCATGATTGCTCCTAAGGCACCAGGTCATACGGTGCGCTCGGAATATCAGGCAGGCAAAGGAACTCCGAGTTTGGTTGCGGTTGCTCAGGATGCAACGGGTGATGCCTGGGATATTGCGCTTGCCTATGCCGCCGGGCTTGGCGCTGCCCGTGCCGGTGTACTCGAGACAGATTTTCGCACCGAGACCGAGACCGACCTCTTTGGAGAGCAGGTAGTTCTGTGTGGCGGTGTTACCGCACTCATGCAAGCAGGCTTTGAGACATTGGTTGAGGCGGGATACGATCCGCGCAATGCCTACTTTGAGTGCATCCACGAGATGAAACTCATCGTTGACCTTATCTACGAAAGTGGCTTTGCAGGGATGCGTTATTCGATTTCCAATACTGCCGAGTATGGAGATTACGTTACGGGTTCCAAGCTCATTACCGAGGAAACGCGCGCACGCATGCGCAAGATTTTGGCTGACATTCAGGATGGTAGCTTTGCCAATGAATTTCTGTTGGATATGGGCGCTGCTAACCAGGCACACTTTAAGGCAATGCGCCGTCGTGCAGCGGAGCATCAGTCCGAGACTGTGGGTCGCGAAATTCGCAAGATGTATAGCTGGAACGACGAAGATAAGCTCATCAATAACTAAGAAGGGTATGGAGGGGATATACCTATGCAGCTCGCTCAAAGT
>CAYTTI010000037.1:0-547 GCA_964440675.1 uncultured Coriobacteriaceae bacterium | reverse complement strand
GCGCAATGCGGCTCATCGGTCGCTCTTTCATGCACTGGGCTGGACCGATGAAGAGATGCAACGTCCGATCGTTGGTATTGTGAGCTCGTATAACGAGGTAGTACCTGGTCACATCAATATCGACAAGATTGTGGAAGCGGTGCGCTTAGGTGTGTCCATGGCAGGGGGTACGCCTGTAGTATTTCCTGCCATTGCAGTATGTGATGGCATAGCTATGGGTCACGAAGGTATGAAGTATTCGCTCGTTACTCGTGACCTTATTGCCGATTCTACCGAGGCGATGGCTTTGGCTCACAGCTTCGATGCCCTTGTGATGGTTCCCAACTGCGACAAGAACGTTCCAGGTTTGATAATGGCCGCAGCTCGCATCAATGTACCCACCGTTGTGGTTTCGGGTGGGCCGATGCTTGCAGGGCGTGTCAATGGGTGCAAGACTTCACTTTCGTCGATGTTTGAAGCACAGGGATCCTATACTGCCGGCAACATGAGCGAGGAAGAGCTGGAGGAATATGCACGACGAGCCTGTCCTACCTGTGGCTCATGTTCG
>CAYTTI010000036.1:0-8801 GCA_964440675.1 uncultured Coriobacteriaceae bacterium | reverse complement strand
TATTTGCAAGATCGGCGCCTGATGCGCCAGGAGTGGAGCGGGCAATAACATCAAGATCAACCGTGCCAGAAATCTTGACATCGTGGCTGTGCAGTTCAAGGATTGCCTTGCGACCCGCCAGATCGGGCAGCTCGATGGGTACGCGACGGTCAAAACGACCGGGGCGTAGCAAAGCCGGATCGAGCGTCTCAGGGCGGTTGGTTGCGCCAAGTACCACGATACCCTTGTGGTTATCAAAACCATCCATTTCGGTGAGTAGCTGGTTAAGTGTTTGCTCGCGTTCATCGTTTGTGTTAAGCGAGACATCGCGGCGCTTACCGATAGCGTCAATTTCGTCGATAAATACAATGCAGGGTGCTTTTTCGTTGGCCTGCTGGAACAAATCACGTACCTTAGCTGCACCTCTACCAACAAACATCTCTACGAATTCAGAGCCAGAAATGGAGAAGAAGGGTACCTTCGCCTCTCCCGCAACTGCTTTCGCAAGAAGCGTTTTGCCCGTTCCTGGAGGCCCCACCAAAAGTGCGCCGCGGGGAAGTCGCGCGCCAATTTCACTGTACTTATCAGGATCTTCCAAAAAGCCGACGATTTCGCGCAGAGAATCCTTCGCCTCATCTTGCCCGGCGACATCACGAAAAGTAACGCCGGTTTCCTCACCTTTGACCTCGCGTGCTCCCGAACGGCTGAGACCACCCATGCCGCCCATGCCACCAAAGGTCATCGACGGATTGCCATCACCGAGGCTTTTTTTCAGACGGCGATTCAAGAACCACCCAATAAGGGCAAAGAGAAGGATGGGGAGCAGGTAGCTCACCAGCATGTACAACAGGAAACTGCCGCTCGAGCTGGATTCTATGCTGGCAGAAAACTCAACACCAGCGTCTTCCAAGCGCTGCACCAAGGTGCTGTCTTCGGGAAAGAGCGTCGTGTTATAGGTAATATCGTCTGTGTTGGTAGTAAAGACGATATTACTCGAGCTGGTATTGAGTTCGACCTGTTCAACCTCACCGTTGTCTACCATCTCGAGAAAATCGCTATAGCTTACGGTTTGAGTTGTCGACATGAGGTTGGGAGAGAGAACAGACCCAAGGACATATACCACGAAAATCGCAACAAGTGCGTACAGAATCATGGTTTGGCGTTGTCTGCGCTTGGGGTTCGACGATTGTGTGCCCATTCACTCGCTCCTATTCGTATTGCAAAGGCTGCGAATCTTTCTTCCGCCGCAACTTTGCATACCCCAAACTCCCATCATTTAGTGATGCGAACATAAGATAGGACAAACACTGCGTTTAGTGAGGTTGCATAGTAATGTCATCCGCACCTACGGGGGCGTGAACTGAGAAATAAACACTGCGCTTAGTGACGATCAGTATGCTCGGTAATCTCTCCCGAGCGATATGCCTCGAGCAAGGCTTGTAGATCTCGAATTTGACCACGGATGTCCTCACCAATATCGGTATCGGAAATATGGAGTCGATGTTCGCTTTTGCTTATCTCGACAACACTTGATTCCTCAATGTCGGCATTATGGCTGAGTGCTGCTTCAACGCTTTCAAAGGGAAGATGAGCCTTGATGCGCATACCCCAGTCATCTGAAACAAGGGTGTAGCCAGCAATTCCGGTCTTGTTGTGGTACTTCTCGCAAAAGCCACCGTCGATAATGAGCAGCTTTCCTGCCGCTCGGATAGGCTTTTCTCCACGACCAGTGAGCACAGGAGTGTGGCCGTTGATAATGTGACCCACCTCAGGATCAATGCCAAATTCAAGAAGCACTTCTTTGCAGACAGAGCTGCGTTCTGCAAGCTCCCAGTACGGGTCTTGAGGCTCATCCCAGGTGCTTGTATCTTCCACAAAGCAGCGCTCAAAGGTTTTCATTATGCGACCCGAGGCAGTTGAGTACTGCCCACAGGAAAGGTAGAGCATCCAGTCGAGGGCATCTTGATCGCCCTCGTACCAAGCACGCCGCGCAATGTAATCCGAAAAGTCGAGATAGGCCTTACCCGAGCAGGTTTTGTCTATGCACCTCACAGCATGAAAGGTTGCATCTGGATTCATGGGAACGCAGCCATGAAAGATGAGATGGTTGTTGTATACGCGATATACCGACCCGTGCTCATACAAAAACTCTACGTGCTCTTTCAGCCGGTCGGAATTACGGAAGGACTTGACCAAGCCATTCATAATGCGCTGCTCTTCACAGGTGAGCTCATAGGGTCGGGCTGGGTCAAGGGTAGGAAAATCATCGGTCGTGAGCTTATAGCGAGTCTCACCAATGAGCACCGTCTGGTTATGCACATCGATCTTGTCGAGCAGACGGCGCGCCTCCATTTCGAGTTCGGGATGGCGCTCGATAAGCTGCCCTTCTAACTTGAAAAACATAATGCTAATAGCTTTTTCCAAGGGGGAGAGCACATCATCAGCCTTATAGGTGTGCTCGGCGAAAAGAGCCAACTCGCGCAGAGAGATTCCGTACGACCCCTCAAGAATGTCAAGCGTCTTGTTGTGCACGTTGATGCGTACCACGCTGGCAACACATTCAGCACTTCCTGCAGCGGCTCCCATCCAACAAAAATCGTGGTTACCCCACTGGATGTCGAGCGAATGGTATTCCATGAGTCGGTCGATAACACGATCCCCGTGTGCCCCACGATCCCAAAGGTCCCCCACTACATGCAAACGATCGACTGCTAGTCGCTTGATAAGAGAGGCGAGGCTCACAATAAAGTCCTCAGCGGCGTCAACTTCAATGATCGAGTCGAGAATGCGTACATGGTAATCATGGCGCTCAGGTGACGTATCTCCTGCTTCATGGAGCAGTTCATCGATGATGTAGGCGTAGGATACCGGCATGGCACGGCGAACCTTTGAGCGCGTGTAGTTGTTGGAAAGGATGCGTGCTATGTGGATGAGGGAGAGCAAATTGCTTCGGTACCAATCGGGGCTATCAAGTCGCTCTGCTCGAATTGTTGCAAGTCGCTCTTTTGGGTAGTAAATCAAGGTGCATAGATCACTAATTTCAGCCTGCGAAAGCTCATTGCCCAAAATAGCCACGACACGTTCGCGTATAACGCCCGAGCAGTTGTTCAAAATATGGTAGAAGGCCTCATATTCGCCGTGAATGTCGGACATAAAATGCTCTGTCGCCTTAGGCAGGTTGAGGATTGCCTGTAGGTTAATAATTTCGGTAAACACCGCGTGACGTGAGGGAAATTTTTCTGCAAGTAGATGAAGGTACTTAAGCTGAGAACCTTGCTGTGACATGTCAATCATGATAAATCATCCCGTAGCCTGTGCACACTCACAAGTAGATGTGCTATCGTACACGTTTACAGCTGTGATGGGGACAGGATAGTGTGGAGCCTCGAGCAACCAGCGAGCGGCGTCGGTGGAAGGTCGCTGTTCGAGCCATGCTGTTATCACCCCGGAGCTGCGACTCCAACGTGTGTACTGTACTTTCGTACTTCCAGTGTACACATCAGTAGACGTCGCCGGGACGATCGCCGAAACGGATCAGCCGAGTACTGCGGGTTTCCCGCACGCTGGGTATCGAGCGAAGCCACATCTCTCGCGTGCTTCGTCCCAGCACAGACGGGATAGGCGCGCATAAGCGCCAGAGACAAGAGAGGTGTTGGACACAGTGAACGAATATCGAAAAACCATGAATCTCCCCAAAACGAGCTTTCCTATGCGGGCGTCGCTCGTTCAGCGCGAGCCTGAACGTTTGCGTATGTGGGAGGAACATCACGTATACGAACAGCAGGTGAAGCGCAACGAGGGTAACGAGCGCTTTGTCTTACATGATGGACCGCCGTACGCAAACGGCCCCATTCACATTGGCCACGCCATGAATAAGGTGAGCAAAGACATCATCAACCGCTACTGGATGATGCGTGGACGTGATGTGCGCTACCTTCCTGGCTGGGACTGCCATGGTCAGCCCATCGAGCATAAGGTAGAAACCGAGCTGGGTTCCGAGAAGTTTAACAGCCTAGAGAAGGTCAAAATTCGTGAGCTCTGCCGTGAGTATGCGGTCGAGAACATCGATGTACAGCGAGAAGGTTTTAAGCGCCTTGGTGTGCTCGGCGATTGGGAGCACCCCTACCTCACCCTGCATCCTGTACACGACGCAGCAGACATTAAGGTGTTCAAAGCTATCTTCGATAAGGGCGCTATCTATAGAGGTCGCAAACCCGTGCATTGGTGTAGCCACTGTCACACGGCGCTTGCCGAGGCAGAGATTGAGTATGCAGATGAGATGAGCCCCTCTGTATACGTGCGCATGGCATTGACGAGTGTTCCTTGTGGGCTTGAAAGCTTCAATGGCTGCGCAGACCTTGTTATTTGGACAACGACGCCTTGGACACTTCCGGCAAATGCAGGTGTTGTGTGCGGCCCTGACGTGGACTACGTTGCGGTAGAGCACGACGGACGAGCCGAAATTATGGCCGAGGTTCTTGTCGAGCAGGTGTGTGAACTTGCAGGATGGGAGGTGCAGCTCGTACGCGATAGGGCAGGCAAGCCCTGGCGTATGAAAGGCTCACAGCTCGCAGCAGCTAAGCTTCGCTACGCCCATCCCATCTTTGCTGGCGAGCAAGGCAAGCTTATTGTTGCCGACTTTGTAAGCATCAATGAAGGTACAGGCTTGGTGCATACGGCTCCCGGGCATGGTACCGACGACTACGTTGCTGGTCTTGCCAACGGGCTTCCCGTGCTCATGCCGGTTGATGACGACGGCAGGTTCTTTGAAGGATCGTCGCTGGGAAGCGGTGGTCCCTTCTCGGGCATGAGCACCGATGAGGCTAATCCCCACATTGTCTCGTGGCTGAGCAAACAGGGTAGCTTAGTTGCTTCGACGAGTATCACCCACTCCTATCCCCATTGCTGGCGGTGTAAGAATCCCGTTATCTTTAGAGCAACCGATCAGTGGTTTGTATCGATGGACGAGACGGGTCTGCGCACCCGCGCACTGCAGGCCATTAACGACGAGGTTGTGTGGTATCCAGCACATGCCTCAAAGCGTATTGGTGCCATGATTGAACAGCGTCCCGACTGGTGCATATCGCGCCAGCGTAATTGGGGTGTTCCCATTCCGGCATTTACCTGTGCTGAGTGCGGTGAGACCGTGATGAACGATGATACGCTCGACGCAGTTATCGCGCTGTTTGAGGAGCAAGGCTCGGACGCCTGGTATAGCCGTGAGCCACAGAGCTATCTGGGTGAAGCGTGTGTGTGTCCTCACTGTGGCAGCCATAAGCTTCAAGCAAGCCGTGACATTCTCGATGTGTGGTGGGATTCGGGTGTCAGTCACACGGCAGTGCTGCGCGATCGGGATGAGCTTGCCTTTCCGGCTGATATTTACTTAGAGGGTTCAGACCAGCACCGCGGTTGGTTCCAAAGCGCGCTGCTTACCAGTATAGGTGCGTATGATGTAGCGCCGTACAAGGCGGTGGTCTCGCAGGGCTTTACCTTGGATGGCCAGGGGCGCAAGATGAGCAAGTCGCTCGGCAACGTCATCGACCCCAATGAGGTATGTGCCACGCGCGGAGCAGATATCATTCGCCTGTGGGTCGCCTCGGTGGATAGTTCCTCCGATGTTGCGGTTGATGCAGCCATTCTGGATCGTGTCGGTGATGCCTATCGGCGTTTTCGTAACACCCTGCGCTTCTTATTGGGACAGATAGAGCAGCAGTTTGATCCTGCGACACAGGCAGTTGCGCTTGACGCCCTGCTTCCAAACGATAAGCTCGCGCTTGCCAAGATGTGCCAGGTACACCACGAGGTAAGCGAAGCCTATCAGGCCTATCGCTTTAACGTAGTGTATAGAACCCTGTACGATTACGTTGTCACTGACTTGTCAAACATATACCTCAATGCCACGAAGGATCGAACCTACTGTGGGGCTCACGACTCCTTCGAGCGGCGTAGTGCACAGACGGTATGGTCCTACATGCTTTCCATGCTCGTACGTGATCTGCAGCCAATCCTCGCATTTACCTGCGATGAGGTCATGGATTATATGCCGGAGTCCCTGCGCGATGGCCAGCGCTTTGCAGCACTGCTCAACTGGTTTGAGGCACCGCTTACACGCGGCGAGTACGAAGCCTTGCTTGGTAGCTACGATGCCTTGCTTGAGGTGCGCAATGCCTTTACCAAGTCCTATGAGCAGCTTGCAGCCACCGGCGTCTTAGGAGATCGTGCATCAACTCAGGCTGTTCATGCTGAGCTGCGCCTCCCGCAAGAACTTGCTCAACAGCTTACGAGTGCTCAGCTCGATCTGGCAGAGTTCTTTGTGTGTGCGTCGGTAGAACTTGAGATCGCGCAAGAGCTTACCTGCAACGTAGTGCCTGCTCAAGGCGAGCGTTGTCCGCGTTGTTGGAACTGGCGCGAGCTGAGCTCAGATGGGCTGTGTGGTCGTTGTCATGATGCCGTTACCCAAAACGCCTAGCATAAGCCGCACACACACTCGCAAGCGCATGGTGATGTATGGCACCATCGCGCTGGCATGTGTGCTGCTTGATCAGCTGCTTAAGGCCTATATGCGCAGCTCTCTCGTTGAAGGGGTCAGCACCGACTTCATTCCCGGGGTACTCAAGCTCCAGCTTACGTATAACGAGGGCGCTGCCTTTAGCATCGGGGAGGGTGGTGGCACCTTGTTTGCGCTGCTCGCTCTCGCTGTTGCCCTTGGAGCCGGTATTTGGATTGCGAAAAGCCCTTCGATGCCTTTGCTGCTGGTATGCAGCTTGGCCTGTGTTGCAGGAGGAGGTCTTGGCAATTGCATCGATCGGCTGTATATGGGCGCAGTAACGGACTTTTTTGCATGCGCGTTTATCCGTTTCCCCATCTTTAATGTAGCTGACATCTTTGTTACCTGTGGGGCTGCAGTTGCTTTCGTGGGCGTTATGCGCTGGGATACCGATAATCAATGATGTGTGAAGTACACCTGTTGGTTGGCCCTGATGATGATGGCAAGCGACTCGACAGCATATTGGGTGCACACCCAGAGTTGCCCTCGCGCTCTGCCTGTGTTCGACTCATACAAAACGGCTGCGTTTGGATAAACGAAACCTGTGCTACCTCAAAATCTGAGGCCGTGGCACTCGGCGATAGAATCACCGTCTTTGTTGGGACTACTACTGTCTGTGAGGCAGCAGGTGGACTACTTGCTCCCAATGCCGATATCTCACTCGATGTACGCTATGAAGATGAGTATTTGCTGGTTATATCGAAGCAGGCAGGACTGGTATGTCACCCCTCACCAGGGCACGTTAACGACACACTCGCTAATGCCCTCGTTGCTCACTGCGGCTATGCCCACCTGGGACTCCTGCAAGGTGAAGATCGCCCAGGCATTGTTCACCGGCTCGACCAAGATACCTCGGGCTTGATGGTATGTGCTAAGACAGATGAGGTGCAGCGCGCCTTGCAGGATCTCATTCGGCTGCGCGTACTCGATAGGCGCTATATCACCCTCGTACACGGCTTTGTTGCCCATGATTCCGGCTCTATTGAGTCGGGCATTGCGCGCAGCAAAAAAGATCGTTTACGCATGACAGTCAGCAATGAGCCACAGGCGCGCGAAGCAATTACCACCTTTCGTACGCTTGAACGTTTTGAGGCAGGACGCACCGGGGAGGGCTATTCACTGCTTGAGTGTCACCTCTATACGGGCAGAACCCATCAAATCCGAGTGCATATGCGCCACATTCAACACCCCTGCGTAGGCGATCAGCTGTACGGCCGCGCTCATCGATCCCGTGATCTCAAGCTTTCCCGTCAGTTCTTACATTCATGGCACATCTCGTTTGAACATCCCATAACCGGAGAGCTCATAAAGATGCATGACTCTTTGCCAGAAGATCTGCACAATGCTCTAGCATCTATCATGCCAACGTCGATGGGACGTACATCGGTGGGCGAGCGGCTCGTTCCTCTCGTCCTTGAGCAGATAGCTCGTTCTTGAACAGATAGCGGACTGCTAGTACCCAGTATGAGGGAGTTGTTGAAATAATGCTTGCGAGCCTTCCTTCTCCCATCATGCTCTTTAACACCTGTGCAGGAGTATTGCTTACCGTCTTGTTTTTGTACCAAGCGGTCTATGCCGTGGTGAGCTATCGGAGGGGCTCGGTGAGCCTACCTGCAGCCAAGCAGCAACACCGCTACGCCTTTCTCATTGCGGCACATAACGAGGAAGTTGTCATTGACAGCTTGGTTCGTTCCATCATGGAGCAAAACTACCCCAAGGAGCTCTTTGACGTCTTTGTTGTCGCAGATGCCTGTACGGATGCCACCGCTGCTCGTGCGCGCGACGCCGGTGCCATTGTGTGGGAGCGCTACGATCTCGCGCATAAGGGCAAAAGCTGGGTAATGGACTACGGCTTTTCACGAATACTTACGCAGTACCCTAACAGCTATGAAGGATTTTTTATATTTGATGCCGACAACATCTTGGCACCAAACTACATAGAAGAGATGAATAAAGCCTTTGACCTTGGCTACCTCGTTGTTACGAGCTATAGAAACTCAAAAAACTTCGATTCATCCTGGGTATCGATGGGTCATACCATCAACTTTGTACGCGAGGCTCGCTACATCAATAACGCACGCATGCTGTTGGGTACAAGCTGTACGGTATCGGGTTCGGGTTGGTTGGTTTCTGAGCGCATTATCCGGGCTATGCATGGGTGGAATTTTCACTGCATGACAGAAGATCATCAATTTTCGACCTTCTGTATTACGCAGGGCATACGCATAGGGTATGCACCGGCGGTGTTTTACGACGAACAGCCGGTTGATTTTCT
>CAYTTI010000035.1:2671-8847 GCA_964440675.1 uncultured Coriobacteriaceae bacterium | reverse complement strand
TTGTCGGCACCTGCAGCAATTTTCTTACTCATAACGCTCGAAGCAATAAGCGGCACCGAGCTCACTGTTGCAGTAACATCGCGCAGTGCATAGAGCTTTTTATCGGCGGGCACAAGGTTGGCCGACTGTCCAACAACAGAGCAGCCTACTTGCCTAACAATCTCGCAGAAACGCTCCATATCGATATCAACGGTATATCCCGGGATGGATTCAAGCTTGTCGAGGGTGCCACCGGTGTGGCCAAGCCCGCGCCCACTCATCTTAGCCACGGGAACACCAAGGGAAGCAACAAGCGGAGCTACCACGAGGGTAGTCTTGTCGCCCACGCCTCCGGTTGAGTGCTTGTCAACCTTAATACCGGGGATGGACGAAAGGTCAACCATGTCGCCCGAGTGCGCCATAGCCATGGTAAGCTGCGCTGTCTCTCTTGCACTCATCCCTTTACAGAGAATGGCCATACACAGCGCTGAGGCTTGGTAGTCGGGGATATCTCCTGAAACATAGCCATCAATAAAGAACTTGATTTGCTCGTCGGTGAGCTCAGCTGCGTCGCGCTTGGTCTCAATAATGTCGTACATACGCATGGCAGAATCGCCTTTCTTTTTAGGGACGCTCAAGATGTTCAGAACCAAAGCTTTGGGGCAGGAGCTCTTTCAGCGAGTATGAGATGACATCGTCTTCAGAGCGGGCAAGAATAATACGGAAGCTATCCTCATCGCAGAACTCACGCATTACCTGGCGACATACACCACACGGAGCAATCCAGTCGGCTATGAGAAAGCCTTGCGCACCGCCTACAACTGCAATTTTTTCAAATTGGTACTGCCCCTCGCTCACTGCCTTGAAAAAGGCTGTTCGCTCAGCACAGTTGCTTGGAGTATATGCAGCGTTTTCGATGTTGCACCCGGTATATACCGTCCCGTCACAGGCGAGCAGTGCCGCTCCTACTGCAAAATGCGAGTAGGGAGCATAGGCGTACGTACGTGCCTGGATGGCAAGACGAACGAGTTCTCTATCCGATATGAGCCCCGCATCTTTTACAGGCTCTGCATCGTCTACGAGCTTCGTATCTCTTACGAGTTTCGCACTCGTATCCTGTACAAGTTCTTGATCCTCCATGTATCTATCCGCTCCTTTGAACCTTGAAGCGCTACTCCCTTGATCCCTTGACATACGGTATGCCATCTGCCTTTGGAGCTGATGAACCGCCAACAAACAGGACGAGCACAACGATCGTGAGTACGTAGGGAAGCATGGATAGAATCTGGGAAGGAATGGCCACGGTGCCACCGCCCAGCATGATTACGAGTCCCTGCGCCATGCCGAATAAAAGACATGCTCCGTAAGTTCCGTGCGGCGTCCACTTACCAAAGATCACTGCAGCGAGCGCAATGAAACCCTGACCGGCAATGGCTGTTTGCGTGAACTGGGAGATGATCGCAAGTGTCATGCAAGCACCACCCATTCCGGCGAAGGCACCAGAAACGAGCACGCACACAAAACGAGTGCGGTATGCATCGATGCCGAGCGTATCTGCCGCTGCAGGATGTTCACCGACTGCGCGAATCCTTAAGCCCCACTTGGTCTTGTACAGTACAAACCACATAAGGATGGCCGCAGCAAGACCAAGCAAAACGGTGACGTCGATATCGAGGTTGTTAAAGAAGCCTGAGAAGGTACCTGTACCGATGAGCTTAGGAAGCTTGGTAACAATTGGTGACATGGCAGCACCATCGAACAAGAGGCGGCACAAAAACAGTGCCAAGCCGGGGGCAAACAGGTTGATAGCGACGCCGGAGACGGTTTGGTCGCCGCCGAATTTTACCGAAACTATACCGTGGAGCGCAGCAACGAGGGCACCACCCACCGCAGCCGTGAAAAATCCAATCCATGCATTACCTGAGAGGTAGCTGCCCGCAACGCCCGCGAAGGCTCCAATAGTCATCATGCCTTCGATGCCGACGTTCGTAACACCAGAGCGCTCGGATATGACGCCTGCGAGGCCGCCGAAAACGTAGGGAGTTGAATACATCAGTGTGATGCTTACGAAGACGACGATTGCACTAATCATGTGCGGTCTCCTCTCCGCTAGCTTGTTCATCCACCTCAACAACGGTGTCCTGGGTTGCCGCCTGTTCACCCACCCCAACAACGGTGGTTGCCTCTGTGGCCAAGGCGTGACCCTGTGCGAGCTCACGGCGATTCTCGAGACGCTCAGCGAACATGTGAACGATACCGCCCAAGGCGATAAACAGCACGATAATGCCAATCATAATATCGATGATCTCGGAGGGGGCTCCCAGTGTTTGCTGCACGGTTTGCCCGCCGTAAATGAGGCCCGCAAACAGGATTGATGCTGGTATGCACGCTATGGGCGAGCAGGCAGCGATAAAGGCAACCGACAGTCCATTGAAGCCATTGTTCTCAAAAGCAGCAAGTGTTGAAATTGCATGTGGTGAGGTTCCGGTAATCGACAGCGCTCCACCCAGTCCGCACAGTGCGCCGGAGATAGCCATACACAGCGCCAGGTTCTTCTGGACATCGATGCCGGCGAAGCGTGCAGCATCGCGGTTAAGGCCTACCGCACGAATTTCGTAGCCCACCTTGGTGTGGGTGAGTAGCCACCAGATGAATATTGCCGCGGCCACTGCAATGAGAATTCCTACGTTGACATCAGTCCTTACGAGGACGGTGCGCAGCCATTCGATATTAGCCAGGAAGGCCTGCCCTTCCTCAGACATTTTCCAGTTTGGCAGGATCATCGTGTAGCTTGACTCGTTAACGAGAATTGATCCCATTGAGTTCGGGCGGTGATAGGTGTCCGTATTCACGATGAAGTTGCAGAAGTACAGCGCAATCCAGTTGAACATGACACTCGTGAGCACTTCGTGGATCGAAAACCTTGCTTTGAGCCAGCCAACGAGCGAGCCCAAAAGTGCCCCGCCGAGTGTCCCCGCCGCAAGTACAGCGGGAATCTGTAGAGGTGCGGGCAAATCGATCTTGGAGCCAAGCATTACCGCAAAGACGGTGCCCACGATATACTGGCCTTCGGCACCAATATTGAAAAGACCTGCTTTGTAGGCAAAGGCTACGGCTATGCCAGTGAATAGCAAGGGGGTTGCCTTGATGATGACGTTTGATACGTAGTTGGCGCGCCCGAAAGATCCGTACAACAGCGCTCCGAAGGCCTCGAAGGGGTTGTAGCCCGCAACTGCAAGTACGATGGCGGCAACGACGAAGCCGAACAGGATTGCAACGATCGCTGAGGTAATTGGTTTCTTGAGGATCTTAATGAGGGTGCTCATCTGCCTCCACCTCCTGCCATGAGCAGGCCGAGTTGCTGTTCTGTGACTGTGCCCTGCTTGAACGAGCCAACAATGACTCCGTCGTAGATAACCTCGATACGATCGGAAACACTCATAACTTCGTCAAGCTCAAAGGAGATGAGCAGAATGGCTGCGCCACGATCGCGTTCGCGTACCAGTGTTTTGTGAACGAACTCGATAGCACCAACATCGAGGCCGCGGGTGGGTTGGATCGCCACCAGCAGATCTGGTGTACGGGAGACCTGTCGGGCGATGATTGCCTTCTGTTGGTTGCCTCCCGACAGACCTCCTGCGATGTGCTCGGCGCAGTCCTCGGGCCGGATATCGTATTCCTTGATAAGACCCTCGGCAAGCTCATGTAGAGCCGCATAATCGAGCCTTACCCCCTTACCAAAATGCTGTTCTCCATGGCGCTCGAGTACCATGTTTTCTGCCACCGTGAACGGCAGTACGAGACCATAGCGCTGGCGGTCGGAGGGAATGGTAGCCACGGAGTTGTCGATGACCTCTTTCGGTGAGCTATTTTGAATCTCGACGCCGTTTACCGAGATGGTTCCTGCATCGACCTCAACGAGTCCATTGAGCGCGGCAGCAAGCTCGTCTTGGCCATTGCCGTCGATGCCTGCAATGCCTACAATTTCGCCGGCATGTACGTCGAGCGAAAGACCCTTAACTCTCTCGACCCCGCGGTCGTCCCTCACGTGGAGATCGTTGATCGAAAGAACCGTCTTATCGGGTTTGGCCGGTGCTTTTTCGACGACAAAGTCCACGTGACGACCGACCATCTTAGAAGCGAGTTCTTCCTCGTTGGTCTCAGAAACCTTCAACGTACCCATGTAGACGCCTCGGCGGATGATTGTGCACTCATCGGCTGAGGCCATGATCTCCTTGAGCTTATGGGTGATTATGATGATTGTCTTACCCCGTTTCACCAGCTCGTGCATGATGTTAATAAGCTGGTCGATCTCTTGAGGGGTGAGCACCGCTGTGGGCTCATCGAGAATGAGGATTTCGGCTCCGCGGTATAGCGCCTTTAAGATTTCGACACGCTGTTGCATGCCCACGGAGATGTCTTGGATCATGGCATCGGGGTCAACTTTGAAGCCGTATTCCTCAACGAGGCGTATGACCTCTTGCTTTGCGCGCGCAAGATCTAGTACCCCGGCTGCTTTACAGACCTCGTCGCCCAATATGATGTTTTCCGTGACGGTAAAGTTTTCTACCAACATGAAGTGTTGGTGAACCATGCCAACGCCGTGCTGGATGGCATTTGTGGGGTTGGAAATATCGACCAACTCTCCATTGATGAGGATTTCTCCGCTGTCTGCCTGGTACAGGCCATACAACACATTCATGAGGGTACTCTTGCCAGCACCGTTTTCACCAAGGATGGCATGAATGCTTTGCCTTCGGACATCTAAATTTACGTTGTCGAGCGCCTTGAAGGCTCCAAAGGTCTTGGTAATGTTACGCATCTGGACGGCGTAGTTGGTTTCTGCTCCCATGCGCCACCTCCTTCTCTGCGCTCGAATGCTCGAAGGACACTCCACGAGAGAGCGCCCTTCACGTGTATTGACGATGCTTTCGCAAACGGCTTACGGCTTACTACTTACCACTTACAACTTGCGGCTTGTGGCTTACGGCTTGCTACAGGGAGGCGATGAACTCGTTGCATTCATCCTCGCTGGCAGGCGGTACGATGTCACCGTTGGCGATGCTTTCTTGGAGCTCGATGGCAGCGTTATAGATGTCATCACTAACGAGCTCGTGCTTCTCAGGGATGCCGACGCTGTCCTCGGTGAGACCAAGCGTGATGTCGGTGCCGCCCTCGAGCTCGCCAGAGATGATTTGGTTGGATACGTCTACGACGGCAACGTCAACACGCTTAAGTGCGGAGCTGATAACGTTGTCGGGTGCCAAGTAGCTCTGATCCATATCGACACCAATGGCGTAGAGACCGGCTTCCTGAGCAGCCTCGATGACGCCGGTGCCGGTGCCGCCGGCAGCGTGGAAGACAACATCACAGCCACTGGCGAACATCGCCTGAGCAATCGACTTACCATAGGCGGCATCGGAGAAGGACTCTGCGTACTGAGCCTGAACCTCAACTTCGGTGCCGTTGACGGAGTTGGCATAGGCAACGCCAGCCTTGTAGCCGTACTCGAACTGATCGATGACGTCAGAAGAGATACCACCGACGAATCCAACCTGGCCGGTTGATGAGAAACTTCCTGCGATGTAGCCAACGAGGAACGACGGTTCTTGGGCGCGGAACTGCACGCCGGTGAGGTTTGAGGCACCGGAAGAGTTTGCGTTGTCGATGATGGCGAACTGAACATCGGGGTTCTGAGCAGCGCAGGTTTCGACGGCATCCGCCATGGCAAAGCCGACACCCCAGATGAGGTCGCAGCCGTCATCAACACACTTGTCGAGGTTGGTTTGGTAGTCGGACTCCTGGGTGGACTCGATGTAGCCGACGTTCCAGCCGTTCTCTTCCTCAAGTTGCTGCATACCCGCCCAAGCGAGCTGGTTGAAGGACTGGTCGTTGATGCCGCCCGTATCGGTAACCATCTCGACCGTGATGTCGGAGGTCTCGGCGGCACTGCCGGCGTCGCTGTCGCCATCGGAGCTGCTGCAGCCTGCGATTCCTGCCATACTAGCAATGGCAGCAGATGCACCCATACCCTTCATGAAGCCACGCCGTGTAAGGTTTTGCTCGATCAATTTTTTCATGTTCTACGCTCCTATCATGACTTTGTCCCGACTAGTGATCGGGATTCTTCCACGAGGGTTTCCCTTCGTCCCTACACGTTCTATACAACCCGAGTAACGCCTTTCAGCCTTGATAAC
>CAYTTI010000035.1:0-2571 GCA_964440675.1 uncultured Coriobacteriaceae bacterium | reverse complement strand
CGCCTTTCTAAGATCACCCCACAATCGTTGAGATGTGAGAGCTTCCCACACCCAGTGGCGGTGCTCCAAGATAGTCGAGCACCGTCTCTGCTACATCAGCGTAGGTGGGCAGTGTGCCCAGATTCGTTCCCGGATTAACTTGTGCCCCGTAGATGAGCCAGGGCACATACTCCCGGGAATGATCTGTTGAAGGTGTAACGGGATCGCAGCCGTGATCGGCGGTGATCATAAGCAGGTCATCTGTGCGCATGCGACTCATGATTTCTGGCAGCTGAGAGTCGAAGTATGAGAGTGCTCGTGCATAGCCATCAGCGTCGTTGCGGTGTCCGTAGATCATGTCGAACTCGACGAGGTTGGTGAAGCACAGACCGTTAAAGTCACGGTCGAGCCATTCTATCGTGCGTTCGATCCCCTCGGCATTGGATGCAGTAAAAACGTAGTCTGTGATACCACGCTGTGCAAAAATGTCGTAGATTTTGCCAATGGATAGCACGTCGTAGCCGTTGTCGCTTAACACATCGAGCATGGTAGAGCCAGGGGGCGCAAGGGAGAAGTCGTGGCGACGGCTCGTACGGCTGAAATGAGGAGCTTCGCCCTCAAAGGGGCGGGCAATGACGCGAGCGACACCGTTTTCTCCCACTAAGAGCGAGCGGGCTATACGGCAGTACTCATACAGCTGCTCAACATCAATGACTTCTTCGTGAGCGGCTATTTGAAATACGCTGTCTGCTGAGGTGTAGACGATGAGATCACCAGTGCGCATGTGCTGCTCACCAAAGTCTTTAATGACTTTAGTACCTGAGTAGGGTCGATTACAGAGAACCTTGCGACCTGTCTTTTGCTCGAACTCCTTGATGACATCGGCAGGAAAGCCCTGCGGGTAGGTTGGAAACGGGCGATCTGAGATGACGCCGGCTATTTCCCAGTGCCCCACGGTCGTGTCCTTGCCCTTTGAGGCTTCACGCAGGCGGGCAAAGGCTCCTTGCGGGGCATCGATGGCTGCGAGATCGACCTTATAAACGCTGTCGAGTGCGCCATCAATGTTGAGCAGGCCAAGCCGCGTCATATTTGGTATGTCAAGCAGTCCGGTTGTCGCACAGGCACAGAGGGTATTGCTTCCTTCGTCTCCGTACTCAGGTGCATCGGGCGACTCACCGATGCCAAAGCTATCGAGTACGATGACGAAGACGCGCCTTAGTTGGTTGGCCATAACGGCCATGCAATCACCTCCGCGACTAGGGCTGTGCCGTGCTCCAATTATTACAAACCAGTTTTCTTTTTCAACACAGTGAAGATAGGTTGATCCCCGAACGGTGATGAGCATGTGACGCATGGCAATCGGGCGACTCACGGAGCGGCCTGCCACAATAAGGTGTGCATATAACGGCATGTCACAATACGCCGTGCATATAATGGCTGTGATGATGTTTGTTTTGTCATGCCTTGAAAGATTCACGCCCCTCGGAGGATACAACGATGATGTCGCTTGCCGAACGAGAGCAGCAGACCCGCGCTGAGAGGTCGTACGCCGTTGTTATCGGGGGCGCAAACATGGATATCGCCGGGTGCCCGGTATCCCGTCTTGTTCCACGCGACTCAAACCCTGGTACCGTGAGCGTCTCTGCGGGTGGTGCTGGGCGAAATATCGCGCATAACATGGCACTACTCGGTGTCGATGTACGCCTCATTACTGCCTTTGGCGAGGATGCGCGTGCCCGTGAGCTTGCTGGCATTTGCCATGCAGCGGGTGTCAACGTGAGTGACTCCATCGTGATCCCTGGTGCTACCAGTTCGACCTACCTGTTTATTATGAACGAGATGGGCGATATGGAGCTTGCAGTGTCAGACATGTCAATTTACGATCAGCTGCTACCGTCACTGCTCGAGCCCAAGCTTGATCTTATCGAGGGCGCTGCTGCATGCGTTGTCGATACCAATATCCCTCACGAAACGCTTGCTTGGATTGTCGACCACGTCACTACCCCCATCTTTTGTGATCCCGTTTCGACGACTAAAGCGGCAAAGCTCGAAGGACTTCTCGGCAGGCTTCACACGCTTAAGCCCAATCGTTTCGAGGCCGAGATGCTTGCGCATATGAGTATTGACAACGATACCGCACTCGAGCGCGCGGCCGATCGGCTGCTTGATGTGGGGCTCGAGCAGGTGTTTATCTCACTCGATGCAGAGGGGCTGTTCTGTGCTGACCACGAACATAGGCAGATGCTGCCTGTTTATCAGGGTCGTGTTGTTAATGCGACTGGTGCGGGTGATGCCATGACAGCGGCAATTGCATGGGCTTTTTTGAGTGGAGCGGATCTTTTTGGACAAGGACGTGCAGGTCTTGCGGCGGCGTCTTTGTGTGTGGAAGCATCCGATAC
The DNA here is from genome assembly GCA_964440675.1 of uncultured Coriobacteriaceae bacterium. GTDB lineage: Bacteria > Actinomycetota > Coriobacteriia > Coriobacteriales > Atopobiaceae > CADBMC01. Next base: position 193 of record CAYTTI010000035.1, on the reverse strand, counting down.
GATTAACTCTGACATGAGTGCACAGGCGCTTTACAAGCGTATGGGCGCGTAAGAGCGTATGAGTAGATGGGTAGTACGTTCGAGCACATGAATACATACGAGCGCATGAGTGCGCAAGAGCGCGGCCGCTGCGTAAGAAGCGGCAGAAAGCAATATATAAGGAGATGAGATGCAGCAGCTTAATGCATACCTT
>CAYTTI010000034.1:0-9193 GCA_964440675.1 uncultured Coriobacteriaceae bacterium | reverse complement strand
CCGAAGTTGAGCCACACACGACATAGCGTAAGAACCGCTCCACGACATCTTGCACAGCAGTTTCCCTTTCTACCTGCATAGCAATTCCCCTTTCTCCCTTGTCTTATATCAGTGTTTAGTTCGTTCAATGTTCAGTTCGTCCGGCTCGTTCGGCGTCCAGCTCGTTCGGTATTCAGCTTGCTCGGTGTTCGCTTTGCTCGCACGTACTGATGATAGCGAGATTTACCATGGCGTATCGAGCATGCCAGGCATATTGAGCATGTCGAGCATATCCAATTTCCCGTATTGCCTACATTAGGTGGTCTCACATAAGCTCAGGCACAATATATAGTGGATATTTTGAGATTATAACGATTTTTCGTTACGCAATTTTTGCGTCAGGTACACATGTTGAGCGCAAGTGTGGATAATAAGGAGCCTGGTTTTCACCGTCCTGTTTATACCAATGAAGGAGTTGCATATGGCGAGGGTGTACAACTTCAGCGCCGGACCAGCCGTGCTGCCCGAGGAAGTCCTCAGTACAGCAGCAAACGAAATGCTCGACTACCACGGTAGCGGCATGTCTGTCATGGAACTGAGTCACCGATCCCCGTGGTTTCAAGACATCATCGACGAAGCAGAAGCGGGAATCCGCGAGATTATGGCCATTCCAGATAACTATAAGGTGCTCTTTTTGCAGGGCGGTGCATCGCAGCAATTTAGCGCCATTCCGCTCAATCTGTGCGCAGGCAAAAATGGAAAAGCAGATTTCATCCTTACGGGACAGTGGTCCAAAAAGGCATTCCAGGAGGCGCAGCGCATAATCGATGCCCAAGCTATCGCAAGCTCCGCCGATAAAACCTTCTCCTATATTCCGGATTGCTCAGATCTGCCCGTACGTAACGACGCCGACTACGTGTACATCTGCGAAAACAACACTATCTACGGCACCGTGTACCACGAGCTACCCAATACCAAGGGCAAGCTACTCGTAAGCGATGTTTCATCGATGTTCTTATCACAGCCTCACGACGTTGCTAAGTACGGCGTTATCTACGGCGGCGTGCAGAAAAATGTAGGTCCTGCTGGCTTGGTTATTACTATCGTTCGCGAGGATCTTATCCCTCAGGAGGACTTGCCGAATGTCCCCACCATGCTGCAGTGGAAAACGCAGGCAGATGCTGGCTCCTTATACAACACACCAAACTGTTGGGCAATTTATATTTGTGGCCTCGTGTTTAAGTGGATAAAGGAGCAAGGTGGACTTGAAGCCATGCAAGCACGCAACATTGCCAAGGCACACGTACTCTACGACTTCCTCGATAACTCGAATCTCTTTACGGGTACCGTGCGCCCCGAAGATCGCTCCCTTATGAACGTTCCCTTTGTTACCGGCGATACGGCTTTGGACGCTGAATTTGTTACAACGGCAACCAAGGCTGGCTTTGTGAACCTGAAGGGTCATCGCACAGTTGGCGGTATGCGTGCTTCTATCTACAACGCCATGCCCATAGAGGGCGTTGAGAAGCTTGTTGAGTTCATGAAGGACTTCGAGGCTCAGCACTAAGCGCTCACCTTATCGAAGCTCAGCACTGAAAGCACTCAGCACTCATGCTATCGAGAGTCAGTACTAAACACTTACGCTGTCGAAACCAGCACGAAGCAACTTGTTCGTCAAAAAATACAACAGATGAGGAGCAGTCCTTATGTACCAGGTGTACTGTATGAATAACATTGCCAAGGTAGGTACTGATGCCCTTGGCCCTCACTTTACGCTGTGCGAAAACGAAAACGATGCGCAGGCCTTTATTGTTCGTTCTGCCAATTTGCACAACACTACCTTTTCAGACAATCTTCTGGCAATTGCCCGCGCTGGTGCCGGTGTAAACAACATCCCTTTGGATACCTGCGCAGATAAAGGAATTGTTGTCTTTAATGCCCCTGGCGCAAACGCAAATAGCGTTAAGGAGCTTGTCCTGTGCGGCATGCTGCTTTCCTGTCGCGATATTATCGGCGGCATCGAGTGGGTGCGTGCAAACTTCGACGACCCCAAGATTGATAGAAAGGCCGAAAAGGTTAAGAAGAACTTTGCCGGCACCGAAATTAGTGGCAAAACCATTGGTGTTATTGGCCTCGGTGCCATTGGCACTATGGTTGCCAACACAGCACGCCGCCTCGGTATGCACGTCTATGGCTACGATCCCTATCTCTCGGTTCAAGCTGCACTCAGTCTAGATCGCCATACCCATACCGTTTCTACGCTCGATGAGCTCTACAGCGTTGCCGACTTTATCACCCTTCATGTTCCCGCAAACGACTCCACCAAGGGCATGATCGACGCCGATGCCATTGCCAAGATGAAGGATGGGGTTGTTGTTCTCAACTATGCACGCGACATTTTGGTTGATGAGCGCGCTATGGCAGAAGCCTTGCAGTCAGGACACGTTTCACACTACCTGTCCGATTTTGCCAACTCGGTTTCGACCCAGATGGCAAACGCAATTGTGACACCACATCTCGCCGCTTCCACCAAGGAGGCAGAGGATAACTGTGCCATTATGGCCGCCAATGAGCTTTCAAACTACCTGCTCAACGGTAATATTGTGAACTCTGTGAACTACCCTAGTTGCGACATGGGTCCTATTACTACGCCGATGCGCCTGGGTCTGTTTCACAAGAACATCCCTAATATGATTGGACAAATAACTTCAACGGTTTCAGCTTCGGGTGCAAACATTGAGAATATGACCGATAAAAGTTACGGAGTGCATGCGTACATGCTCATGGAGCTCGACCGTGAGTTGCCCGCCGCAGATATTGAGAAACTCTCCAAAATTGAGGGGATTTTCCGCGTACGCACCATTGTTCCGCAAAGCTAAGTGCGGCTGCACTAAACACGGCTGCGCCAGTCTAAACACACTCTAGGCACGACTCCACCTGAGGCGCGCTACCACGTAGCGCGCCTCAGGTGTTCGGATGTGGCGACCGCCCCAGGTGCCCTAAACACCTTGGGCACCTTCGCGCCACGCCGTCAGATACAGACGCTCCACGCGGCGCGCCGCTGGATACAGGCTTAAAGCACGTGGATATCTTCTGGCGTAAAGGCAACAAAGACCTCATCGCCTACCTCGTACACTTTACGACCCCGCGGGTTAAAATCGGTAATTTTAATGATCGTGTCCCCTACCACCACCTGGTAGTTTTGGTAGTTACCCATAAAGCGCGAAAGTGTTACTTTACAAGGCAGGACGCCCTCACTGGCAAGTCGCACCGCCTCAGGGCGCAACACAAGGGTGCAAGAGTCACCCACCGACAGGTGCTCGGCGTTGGATATCTCGACCGGATAGCCCTCAATTGTGGCAACGGCACTCGAGCCGTCTGTTTTTTCAGAAAGCGTTCCTCGCAAGAAATTCGACTCGCCAATGAAATCTGCAACGAACTCGTCCACCGGTCGGTAATAGACCGTGTGAGGATCACCAACTTGGTCAATAAGACCATTCTTCATAACGATGATGTTATCCGATAGGCTCATAGCCTCAGACTGATCGTGGGTAACATAAATGGCCGTAATGCCCGCTGTCTGCTGGATGCGGCGTATCTCGTTTCTGGTATCAACACGCAGCTTGGCATCGAGGTTGGACAGTGGCTCGTCAAAGAGCAAAACGCTCGGTTCGATGACGAGCGCCCGAGCAAGCGCAACGCGCTGCTGCTGACCGCCAGACAACTGGTTGGTCATGCGGCCTTCCATCCCCTCAAGACCCACGAGTCCCAAGATTTCATGAACCTTGCGCGATATCTCTTGCTGATCGAGCTTGCGCAGCTTAAGACCATAGGCAACGTTGTCGAAGATATTGTAGTGGGGAAGCAAGGCATAGCTCTGGAACACCATCGCGGTATCGCGCTTGTTAGGCGTGAGCTCGTTGATAGGCTCTCCACCAAGGTATATCTCACCTTCATCCGGGCTCTCAAATCCTGCGATCATGCGCAAGATGGTAGTCTTGCCACAACCAGAAGGGCCGAGCAGCGTTACAAACTCACCAGGAGCTATATCGATCGTGACATCACGCACCGCATAAAAATCCTTCTTTGTTTTGGGATCCTGATAGATTTTGGAAACGTGCTCAAGACGTACCCCTTTTTTCTCCTTGGCCATGTGTTATGCCTCCTCAGTGTAGGTACTGATCCCAAAATGCTTGATAGCAAGATTCATGAGCAGGAGCGATCCATACGTAATCACAATAAGGACAGTGGCGAATGCACATGCAATTCCGTACGCACCCTTATCAGCAAACTCGTTAATTTGAACCGTGATGAGATAGAACTGCGGTGTAACAAGCAGAATAACCGCAGAGATCGCCGTCATGGAGCGAACGAAGGTGGTCACAAGACCCGACAGGAACGAATCCTTAATCAACGGCAGGGTAACCGTCCGAAAAACGGTGAAGCTGTTCGCTCCCATATCATAGGCACTCTCTTCTATGGACTTATCGATCTGACGTAGTGCCGAAATACCACTGCGCGTACCAGTAGGTAGTGAACGCACTATGAAGACTATGACAAGAATTGCTGCCGTACCATAAATCCCTTGGAGAAAGCCTGTGCGGAATACACCAGCAGAGAAGCCTCGTATAAATCCAACACCTAATACCGTGCCGGGAACCGCCATGGCGATCATCGAAACAAACTCAATAAAGGCCTTTGCCCTAAAGTTTTTCTTGACCACAATGTAGGAGATAATCATTGAAAGCAGTGCTGTAATGGGCGCAGATATCAGCGAGAGCATGAACGAGTCCGCAAAGGCATCGAAACCGTGATATCTCTCAAACACCAGCAAAAACCACTTCGTGGTGAGTGAGAAGTTGTATCCCCACGTTCTAAAAAGCGCTCCTAAGGGCACGCAGGCATACATAATCACGACGAAAGCAGCAATGAGACCGCACAAAATGGTAAGCGGCAGTGTAACGGAACGATCGGCGATGAGCGTACGTGCACGGGAGGCCTTGCCGGTAAGCGTGGCAACACTTTTGGCTTCGAGTACGTACTTTTGCACGACAAACATCACAAGGGTTATACACAGCAGTACCACCGCCATAGCAGCAGCACCCTCTTTGTCGTAGGCTCCCGTGATCTGCAGGTAAATGGTAGTTGCAAGCGTATCGTAGGAACCTCCAATAATCATGGGGTTCGCAAAGTCTGCAATGGATTCAATAAAGGTAACGAGGAAGGCATTTCCTAAGCCGGGCAGCAGGAGTGGCAAGGTAACTGATGTAAACACCTTCCACCTCGAGGCACCCATGTCGCGTGCTGCTTCCTCGAGGGACGGATCGATGTTCTTAAGGAGTCCACGCAGCATGAGATAGCACACCGGAAAGAAGGTAAGTGTTTGCACCAGGAAGATGCCCCAGTAGCCGTACACCGAGTTGTCATAGATGCCCAGCAAATAGCGCGTGATAATACCCGACTTGCCAAACAGCATGATGACCGAAAGCGAGAGCACAAACGGCGGTGATACCACCGGCAGCATGGAGACAACCTTAAACAAACCAGAAAGAAACCGTGTGCGAAGCTTTACATACACCTCAACATAGGCAAAAAGCAGCCCCACCAAAGTCGACACTATGCTTACAAGCAAACCTACCGAAAGAGTGTTAGTAATCGCGGTTGTGAAGGTATGAAGCGCAAAGATACGCTGGAATACCTCCAAACTCAAGCCGCGCTCTGTAATAAAACTATCCACCAGCAAAATTGCCAGGGGATACATGATGAAAAGGGTGAGGAATGCTATAAGCACCACGATAGTGCTTACCATGATGGGGTCGGCGAGCAGCTTTTTGCGTTCAAGTTGGATGCTTTGGGATTTCGACATACATATCCCCCTTGTCGCCTTCCTCAACCAGACCCAAAAAATATAGACGCCCAGAGTATAGGTGCCTAAGAGAGCACAAGTGCCCAAAAAGGCGCCGGACGAACCATGCGGCTCGCCCGACAGCCAAACCTAAAACACGGAGCCTACGAGCATTAGCAAGCAGACGAAGTTCTGCACCTATGCATGTGCCTTACTCGATGTGCCTTACTCGTCTTCCGTCTCAAAGCGATCATCGGCACCGCCCAAGGCCTCCATAACCTCAGCAACATAGACGTCGGTATTCTCCTTAGCGTCCTCAAAATCGTAATCCATCGTATTGTCTGGATCGAGGCCGAATTCGGTAGCGACTTCCGGTTGCTCGGCATTGTCGATAACAAGGAACTGGTAGGAGCCGTTCTGTGCACCCAGCTCTACGCACTCGGGGGACAAAGCATACTCAATCCACAACTTAGCTGCGTTGGGGTGTGCTGCACCCTTGAAAATAGCGGTGGCACCAACTTCGCAGGACGTTCCCGAAGACGGAACAACTAGCTCGATGTTGTCGTAGCCCTGGTCGACGATTTGATAGACACCATCGTGCAGGAAGCCCAAGCCAATCGTACACTCACCAGTTCCTATGTTCCTTGATGGACCAGCTCCAGCCTTGGTATAAACCGCAATGTTTTTGTCCAGGTCAACAAGATACTGTATGCCCTCATCGTGGCCATACTTTTGAATCATGGTATTAACGATAAGCTTAGCGGTACCAGCCGTGTTGTAGTTGGACGACCAAATAAGTCCCTCGTACTGAGAGTCGGTAAGATCCGCAAAGTCCTCAGGAGGATCTACACCAAGACGGTCAACTTCATCCCTGTTGTACATGATGCCAAGGAGGCCGGTGTAGATGCCATACCAGTTACCATCGGCATCCATATACTTGGAATCGGTGATATGACTTGCATTGGTGGCGTCGTAGGGTTCAAGCAAGCCTGCGTTCGTCACGACATTATACGGATCCGAGGTGCCGCCAAACCAAACGTCAGCGGAAGGATTGCCGTTCTCCTCCTCAATTTTAGCCTGAACTTCACCCGTGGAGAGACGCTGTTGCTCCACGGTAATGCCAAAGAGCTCGGTGAAGTGACTGCAGGCGGCAGCAAGGTACTCTTCATCGCATGAACCGTACACAATGAGCGTGCCCTCTTCTTGAGCTGCTGCAATAAGCTCCTCGGAAGCACCGACGGGATTCTCTGTTGTTTCGGAGGAACCGGTGGAGTCGTCGCTACTCGAGCTGCTGCACGAAGCAAGACCAAGACTTGTTAAAGCCGCTGCACCAGCGGAAACAAAACTCCTGCGCGAAATACTGCCCATGCTTATCCCTTCTTCTATCGTTTTCTCGTTTCCAAAACACGGAAACGCGTACACAACGCACTTTACACATCCACGCTACCTATACCATGGATGAAGGGGGCTTGGGTGCAGGATAATCGCTGAACGGTCTGTCGTCTACACGACCTTTACAACCTCTCCAACATATGCCATACAGCAGCATGCTCGTACAGAAACGCTAGCAAACTAAAACAGCCAGCGCACCAGAACTCATGCAGGAATGTTGGTGTGTCAGAACCCATGCAGGAGCATTGGCACGTCAGAACCCATGCATGCAGGAGCGTTGGCGCGTTAGAGCAAGAACAAGGCTCCGAGTAATACGACCATTACCACCATGGGTGCAAGGCAGCCGCCGCAGCCACAACCAGGACGATGATGCCATCCAAACATCGAATGGCGCCATGAGGCACGGTGTGGCGGTGGAGGAGCCGGTTGTCCGCCTCCATGTCCCATCGGAGAAGGTCCCCCATGATGACCTCCCATTCCTCCGCCAGGACCTCCCGGATGTCCACCTCTCATGTAGCACCACCCCTTCTAATACTGCTCCACGACACTTCTGATGCCGCTCTACAATATGCAACAATTGATTGCGACCTAATATACCCATCCTCGAAGTGACTGAGCCTATCGCACAGAAGGGGGTTCATACTCTATGAGCAATACCGACACCCAGGCATCCAGCACCAGTACCCAGACATCCAACATTGGCACCCAGACATCTAACATCAGTGTCCAGACACCTGACACCCAAGCATCCAATACCAACACGCTCTCGTTCAAGGACATGCCCTACGCGCGCCCCGATCTTGAAGAGCTTAAGGATCGCTGTGCCGCGATGACCCATGAGCTGCACCAAGCCACGAGCTTCGATCAAGCAGATGCGCTTTTTGTCGCGCGCGATGAGCTCGACCGCCACATTAACACCCAGCATGATCTTGCCCACATTCACCACAGCATCGATACCCGTGACGAGTTCTATGACGCAGAGGCAAGCTTTTGGGATAACGCGGTGCCGGAGCTTCAACAGGCAGAAGACGCCTTTATGGCAGAACTCCTCGCCTCAGCATACCTCCCACAGCTGTCCGAGAAATACGGAGATCTGTTCTTTGAGCAGGTTAGGCAGCGCCGCCGCACCTTTTCTCCGGAAATTGTGGAGGATATGAAGCACGAAAACGCTTTAACGCAAGAATACGTCAAGCTTCTGGCCTCAGCACAAATCCCCTTTGAAGGCAAGACCTATACCATTTCGCAGCTCACCCCTTTCAAGAGCGACCCACAAGACAGTCGCCGCCTCGCGGCTTGGAAGGCGGAAGGCACATGGTACAAGTCTCAGCAGTCTAAGCTCGATCGCATCTACGACGAGCTCGTGCACATACGTGATGTCATGGGTAAGAAGCTGGGCTATGACAACTATATTCCGCTGGGTTACGACCGCATGTGTCGCCTGTCCTATGGTGAGCCAGAGATTCAGCGCTTCCGTGAAGCAGTCATAACGTATGTCGTTCCCCTGGCGAACAAGATCTACCGTGATCGTGCCGCGCGGCTTAAGCTCACCTATCCGCTTTCCTTTGCCGATGAAGCGCTGGAATTTCGCTCGGGCAATCCACGTCCCCAAGGAAGTCCAGATGACATTCTCGAGGCTGGACGCAGTTTTTACCGCGAACTCTCGCCGGAAACCGGCACCTTTTTTGACATGATGCTCGACCGTGGTCTTTTGGATGTCCTCTCCACCGAGGGCAAGGCTGCAGGCGGTTATATGACCTCAATCCCTGACTATAAGGTGCCCTTCATCTTTGCCAACTTCAACGGTACCCAGGGTGACGTTGATGTGATCACACATGAGGCAGGACATGCCTTCTCCTATTTCATGAATACCAACCGCTTCCCCCATGCACTGTCCATGCCCAGCCTAGAGGCCTGTGAGGTCCATTCCATGTCGATGGAGTTTATGGCCTGGCCGTGGGTGGAGAAGTTCTTTGGTGA
>CAYTTI010000033.1:0-9232 GCA_964440675.1 uncultured Coriobacteriaceae bacterium | reverse complement strand
TGCGCTCGGTTGTGCCTATGGCCTACTGTTTATGTGTGATATCGAACACAGAAAGCGTCCGTGTACGAGAGCAGATATCGCTGCCTTGGTGGAAGAGGTCTGTGGACTCACCCATAAAGATGAATGGGTGCTGCGTGACCTTATTGTAGGTGCGTACATGTCTATCCCTGAGATTTATGATTGTCTAAGGATTGTTCGGTCGGGTAATTGATTGGAGTAAGCATGGGTCGTGCACTTGTTTTTGGCAGCCTCATAGTCGATATGATGGCGCGAGGTCCTCACCTGCCAACACCGGGTGAGACGGTTAAAGGCTCCTATTTTCAGATGGGACCCGGCGGTAAGGGCTTTAACCAATGTGTTGCTGCTCATAACGCGGGCTGCGACGTGACAATGGTTGGTAAGGTAGGAAAGGACTCCCTTGCCAGTGTACATCTCGACTATATGGATACGCTGGGCATGGATCGCTCGCATATGTTGCAAACAGACGACGCTGCCACCGGAGTCGCCCTAGTTGCAGTAGATGAGCTAAGTGGCCAAAACCAAATACTCATCGCAGCTGGTGCCAATCAATGCTTCACTCAGGAAGATGTGCACAGCTGCAAGGCTCTACTCAAGACAGCTGATTACCTACTCCTGCAGCTCGAAGTAAACCAAGATGCGAACGAAGCCATAGCTGCGATGGCTCAGGAGTACTCATGCAAAACCATTCTCAACCCAGCTCCGAGCATGGAGCTATCCCATGACTTCATCTCCGCTCTGTGGATGGTGACACCCAATGAAGTTGAGGCACGCGACCTTTCTGGCGTAGAGGTTTACGATGTGGCAAGTGGTAAGCAAGCCGCTGCATGGTTTCACGAGCGCGGTGTGAAGGCGGTGGTCATAACGCTTGGTTCTGCCGGCGTATTTGCCTCAATGGACGGACGGGCACAGATGATCCCAGCATACCGCGTTGATGCCCGCGATACCACAGGGGCGGGTGATGCCTTTAATGGAGGTCTTCTCACCGCGCTGAGCGAGGGTATGTGCCTGTGGGATGCTCTACACTTTGCCAATGCCCTTGCCGCGCTTTCAGTTCAAACAATAGGATCAGCTGTTGCTATGCCAAGCCGTACTGAGATTGACGCCTTTCTCGCACATTCATAAGGCAGCAGCACAGGTACATGAAGTAGCGACACAGGTACACGAGGTAGCAGCACAAATATAGAAGCGGCAGCACGAGTACATGAGGAAAACGATGGACGAAATATTTTCTTTGGAGCAGCAACATCTCACACAAACCTATCGCATCCTCGAACACATGCGTGATGCACTCGCCGAAGAGCTCGAGGTACATCAAAGAAGCTCCGCTCGTGATCTGCAGGACATGAGCGAGGAAATTCGCCTGGACTTTTCCACTGCCGATGACACGATAGAAACGCTTGCGGCTATCGAAACGCTCAACTCTGTTATTGATGCCTACAACCAGAGCCACGATTTTACGCTGGACAAATACCGCCGCACACTCCTGCTGTTAGCGCAGCCCTATTTTGCGAAAGTGCGCCTTAAGATGCGGCCCGGGAAACCCGCACGCGACATATATATCGGCAGCTGCGGCATAACCGACGAAAAGCGCAACCCCATCATCGTGGACTGGCGCAGCCCCGTAGCAGAAACCTACTACAACCAGGAAAATGGCCCAACAACATATATGGTCAATGGAAAACCGAAACAGGTCACACTGGAACTACGGCGACAATTTGACATCGTGCGTGATGTGCTGCGTGGCTACTTTGACACCACGATTGCCATACAGGACTCTATCCTGCTCCAAGCCTTACAAAGCCATCACAGCGAGCACCTCAAGGCCATAACCGCAACCATTCAACGTGAACAAAACGAGATCATCCGTCACGAAGATGTACCCGCTCTCTTAGTAGATGGCATCGCTGGCTCGGGGAAAACCAGTGTTATGCTGCAACGCATTGCCTATTTGTTCTACTACCAGCGCGAAACGCTAAGCTCCGAGCAGGTACGTTTGTTCTCACCAAATGCAATTTTTAGCTCGTATATCTCAATGGTACTGCCCTCTTTAGGAGAGGCAAATCCTCACATTTCTACCTGGCAAAGTTTTATGGAAGAGATGGGACTTGCCGAGAGAGATCCCGGCGTACACACCACCCTCCAGCGCCTCGAACAAGCCAAGGCCGCGCTGCATTCGCTCGTTATTTCCTCTAACGATTTCCGAACGATCTCTGTGGATGGTATGCAGCTTATCAAGACTTCGCAAATTCAAGCATCCTTCGACAAGTTTGCTCGGCATCCCATAGGTCCCCGCCGTGCCGCTTTGGTACGCGAAGATTTACACACCAAGCTCGAGCGTCGCCTGGCAAAACTTGCCCGAGACGCTGATATACAAGACGCCATGCTCTCGCTTGATCTCGAAGATCAGGTGCGTATATTTGGTAACCCCATCGCACCGGATACGGATGAAGAAACGGTGCAGTTTGCACACCGCTACCTTACGCACCTCTATGGCTCAGCTCACGACATCATCGACCAAGACAGATGGTTACGTATTGACCGTATTGGTATGCGCATGCTCAACAGCGAACAGCTCAATGCCTGTGAGTGGTTGTATATCCGTCTGCTCATTGCAGGCGGCGTACAGCGCTCGGTTCGCTATGTAATGGTTGATGAGGTGCAGGATTACACAGCAGCCCAATTAAGTCTCTTGTGCGCATATTTCCCCGAAGCACACTTCCTGTTGTTGGGTGACGAACGTCAGGCAATCCGTGAGAACAGCTCAGACTTTGACACCATTCGTAGCATCTTTGGCGCGAGCCATGGTGAGGTACAAACCTGCTACCTACGCACGAGCTACCGCTCTTCTCCGGAAATAACCTCGCTCTTCCTCGATGTCGTGGGTGGTGTGGACGGTGCTAAGCCAGCTTCTGTCCGTCGTGAGGGAACGCCGGTTACCCGTATGACCTGCAGCGATGAGGCAGATTATGTGCAATGCCTTACCGACATCTGTCAACAAGCTGCCCAAGACGAAGGACTCACCGCCCTTCTTGTTGAAAATCGTGCGCGCGCCCATTGGCTCGCCAAACAACTCCCTGAGCTTGTGCAGCAGGTATCTACCGGAGCAAAGCTACCTGCGACAGGCGTTGTGCTTTTAGATTTGCCGTTGGCCAAGGGTCTAGAGTTTGACCACGTTGTTATTGCTGATGCGCAAGAGAGCACCTACCCTGTCTGCGAGCTTTCCCGACGCAAGCTTTACACAGCTATATCGCGCGCCATGCACAAGGTAACGCTCGTATCAGAAGGAGCGATGACACCACTTGTAACGCCATCTGCGAAGCGATGACACCGACCCCGCTGCGGACGCCACCTGTGGAATGATGACGCTACTTCGCCCGTGACGCCATCTGCGAAGCGATAACGCTGTGTGTCTGGCTCACGAGCTTTGGTGATAGGTCGACAAAAAGTCGGCAAGCTCATCCATTGCCTCACGCAGAACCTCTATGCGCGGCAGATACACAATACGAAAGTGATCGCGCTTGTGCCAGTTAAAGCCCGTCCCACAGGTCACCAGAATACGCTTGGTATGCAATAGATCGAGGGCAAACTGCTCATCGTCGTGAATACCAAACTTCTTGGTGTCGAGCTTGGGAAATGCATAGAAAGCGGCTTTGGGCTTCACGCAGCTTACCCCATCGATACTGTTTAGCGCTTCCCACACAAAATCACGCTGGTTGCGTACGCGTCCACCCGGCTCGACATAGCCATACGAACTCTTGCTATCGCCCAGTGCTGTTTGCACAATCGACTGAGCAGGGACATTTGAACAGAGGCGCATATTCGAGAGCATGTTTATGCCCAGAATAAAGTCGTTAGCAATACGAGTATTGCCTGAAAGCACCATCCAACCAATACGAAAGCCCGCGATCATATGTGATTTTGAAAGCCCTGAAAAGGTTACGCAGAACAGATCTGGTGCCATGCTCGCAATAGAGATGTGCTCTTCACCATCCATAATCAGCCGGTCGTATATCTCATCCGAAAAAATAGCGAGTCCGTGCCGTCGAGCTATGGTAACGATATCCTCAAGCACCTCACGTGAATAGACAGCTCCAGTGGGGTTATTGGGATTAATGATTACGATTGCCTTGGTACGCGCAGTTATCTTGCTCTCGATGTCTGCAAGGTCGGGACACCAATCGGCTTCCTCGTCGCAAATGTAGTGCACAGGAGTGCCACCTGCCAGCGTGGCACACGCCGTCCACAAGGGATAGTCAGGGGATGGGATAAGAATTTCGTCGCCCGTGTCAAGCAAGGCATGCATGCATATCTGAATAAGCTCTGATGCTCCATTGCCGGTGTAAATGCCGTCCATGCTCACATTTGGCAAGCCTCTCATCTGCGCATACTGCATAATCGCCTTACGCGCTGAGAAGATGCCCCGTGAGTCCGAATAGCCCTCACACTCGGGAAGCTGGCTGCGCATGTCCTCGACAATTTCGTCGGAGGTTCTAAAACCGAAAGGTGCCGGGTTACCAATGTTGAGCTTGAGAATGTGTTTGCCCTCAGCCTCCATACGCGCCGCCTCATCCACCACGGGACCGCGCACGTCATAGAGCACATTGTCTAACTTCGATGACTTGCCCAGGATGCGAACTGGATACTCACTGGCATACTCAGGTGCAGCATGGGGCACCTGAGTATGCTCACTTGTTGTAGACGTATGCAAGCTAGTTCCTGCAAGCCAGCTACCGTCAATTCCCAGTACTTCTGCCAAGCTCTCCACAACTTTTTGGCGAGGCATAGTTTTACCGTTGACATACTGACTAATTTGGCTTTTCCCTATGCGATAGCCTCGTATCTCGGCAGCACTGATAACATCGGATTGGCGCATACCCCGCTCCTGCATGGCACGGGCAAGGCGCCGTGCAAACAGCTCCGTTTGTTCTTGCTTGCTCTTCTGCCTCTGTTTGATGCCCATTTCTTGCTGGAGGCTCTTCGTCATTTTGAACTCCATTTTGAACTAGCCTGCTGATAGTTACGCGCATAAGGCTACCATTGTCTATAAATTGAATCAATATCCACTTTGTAACGTTTATTTTGAACTCATGGGTTCAATTTATTGAAAGCGTTCATCCTTTGCTCGGTAGCAGCTCGTCTTGGCAGCGCTTTCTGCTCGGTAACAGTCCGTCTTGGCAGCGCTTCTTTGAAAGAAGTAGTATCCATAGGGGTATGAAGTTACCAGCCAACAGACCTGTTGAATTTTGAGAGGTGTTACTGTGGCTTTCTTCCTTGTCACCGTACAAATCGTAATCTGCGCCCTCATCGGTTTCGGCCTTGCTCGAATGCTCACCGTCCGCCGCAGGCAAGCCAAGCTACATACCCACGAACAGCAAGCAGCACCCAATACGCAAGTAGCATCTGATATGCAAGCAGACGCGGAAGCGGCAAGTTCCATGCAAGCAGACGTATGCCAAGAGCCCGTGCGAGCAGAGCAGTACGAGCAAGCCGTGCCAGCTACTGCCAACAACACGCTAGTAGTGGCTGAGGCGGACTCCCAGCAGCGCGAGCGCGAAACTGCCGAGGTGGACTCCCAGCAGCACAAGCACGAGCACGATATGCCAGCTCACACCAACCCGGAGGAACTCCCGCTTACCGACGACATGCGCACCGTTTTCGACTACGAGAAGTTTGAGCGCGCCCTTCTACACGCTCCCAACCTAGTAGCAGAGCTTCGCATGTTCGTTGAGGATATCCGCACGCGCGAAGCACACAACGGTACTGATCGCCTCGGCCAGGAGCTTGGTCTGCCGGGTGATGTGGAGCTGTTTGCCGCAGTCCAAATTGAAGAGTCTGGAATTTTACAGCCGGGTATGGCGTCCTACCGCCTCCGTGCCATCCGACTTACACGCAGCCAGATGTTCTATATTCGGATTGAGCAGCCCCGTGTTCCGCTTGCTGTACGCGAGGCGGCGCTGCGTCTGGAGTCTGCTCTGAACAGGCTTCACTTTACTATGGTGTACTTCGACGACATAGCGCGTGTGAGGATAGAGGATGCCTACCTCTTAAACCAACGTATTGAGCAAGTATTCCCCTCTCAAGTGGCTGCGATGGTCGAAAACGAAGAGCCAGCGCACTCAGGTGAGTGGGACGCTCGGCTCATGCTGGGAGCAGGTATTGAGTCATTCCAGCTGCCCTATCGGCTCGTATGTGAATACCGCATGAACTTGAAGGAACACCTCGCTGCCATATCTATTAATCTCACGCCCCCTGAGCTCTTCAACGCATCGAACTATGTGCACGATATCGACCGAGTTGTACCCACGACCTCTGAGATGCGTGCACGCTCGGCGTCGGATTATGCCCTGCGACTTGGCATCATGGTTGCCGCATTTGCCTTTCAATGTTCTTCTGCCATAAACGAAGTCTACATTCGTGGCATGATGGATGATGCCAAACATCAACGGTGTTATTACTCTGTGTGTTTTGACCGAACACGCTTTAGTGCCATTAGGCTCGAAGAACTCGATACACTGCCTTGGCACTACCGCTGCTTTGCGGCGCGCTTTCGCATGACAGATGGGATCCTGCAGCCCATCAATCCTAGCTTTTCGTTGGATGAGGAGCGTTTTTGCCCCAAAGAGCGCTTTGAGGAAGTGGAGCTTTCGCACCGTGTGCTCTCTCGTAAAACGGCGGATGTGCTTGGAACATACCGCGTATCTGGCCTCGCCATCGATGAGAACGCGCAGCGTCGTCAGGTGGCAGAAACAATTGCGCGCAATTTGACAGAGTCAACTGAGCAAAACGTACGCACTATTCTTGCTGCGGCAAGCTCGAACCCTCATCCAAGCGTACAAGCTGCAGCTACACGTACGGTTCAGAAGCTCATCGATGGATCTTTAGCAGAGGATAATGTATACGCCATCGAAAAAGAGTTTGTCTCAGGCGATGAGCTAAACGTTGCGTTGCAACTCAGTCTACAAAACCTCAATCGGCAAGATGCGCACGACATTATTCATAAACTTGCTCCCCTGCTTAAGCGTATTGATGCCCGCGGGCTCTACCAGGATAGTGAGCAGGTAGTTCACCGTCACTTTAATTCATATGCCGAGCGTGCCCTATACAACCGTAACCATACTGACAAGCAAAAAGTTGAGCTCACGCCAGATGCCTATTACAACGCCCATCTGCTACTAAGTATGGCTTACCTCAGCATCGGCAACAACGATCGAGGCTTTGCCTATGCACGTCGCGCAAGCGAAATCAATCCTATGGATGCGAATCCCCGTTTACTGTTGACGCAATGCCTCGAGTCGCAGGACAGGTGGGTGGAAGCGATCGAGCAGCTCCAACAATTATTAAAACATGCACACACACCCGAAGCCGCAGGTACCGCTTACTACCACATGGCTCACATGCAGCTCCATGAGGGTCGACCGGATCTAGCTGAGGCCTGCTTTTACAAGAGTTTGCAGTTCTCTTCGTCTGTATGGCTCATGGTTCGCTATGCACTTGAGATGTTACAGCGCAACAACCACGATACAGTGCATGAGTCCCGTAACTTTACCAGTGCTGAAGAGCTCGATGCCACCCTGCGCCAAGGTGGCATCGAGGTTGTCTCTGTTGAACAAGCCTGCAAGTCCGCGTACGAATGCGGCAAGGCAGCAATGGATGCAAATTTGTTCCCCGTGGCACGCAGCCTGGCTCGCATGCTTGCATCGCTTTCTGGTGATGACGCCGTGTTCGATTTGGTACGTTCAATTGAGTCAAGTCCCGATCGATAAGTCGAGCCCCGATTGATAGGCACAAGCAGGGCACCACAACTTAATTACAACTCAAGACGCATAAGGCGGGCAATGCTCAAAATATAGGTCTTTAGCGCTCGTTTAAGTGCGAGTTCTGGCACCCCCTCGTTGGGGCTGTGCTCGCTGTTAACCCATTCGGGTGTGGGCAGACCCTGTCCCCCCGGTCCAAAAGCAACACCGTGCTTAAAGTGGCGTGCGTAGGTGCCACCACCCATGGTAAACGGCTTGTCATCGCGCCCTGATATCTCGTTGTACGAGGTGACAAGCGCCTGTATTGGCTCTGAGTGAGGATCGATAAGGTAGGGAGCCATCGTAGATGTAGGCTCACAGGCACTCAGCGGCCCCTCAAGAGCAGCGGCAATGGTCTCAGCAGAGATCGACGTAGGATAGCGCACATCAACTGACTGAGTGAGCTGTGTTCCCTTGTGCGTGAGATAGCCACACACCATGGTGAGCGGCCCTAGGTCATCGTCCGTTGCAGCGATGCCGAGAGCAGATCCATCCGTAGAAGCAAGCAGCTGCTGCTCGAGGCGCAAGAATGCCTCTTCGCTCGATCCGCACAAGCCCTGCTCCAGCAGATAGTCCACCAGCACTTTAATGGCATTTATGCCACCTTCGGGCTTTGAGGCATGGGCACTCACTCCCCTGGCCTCAATGTGCACCAAGCCATCCTTTGTTGTCGACAAGCTAATGCCTTCACGTACGGGTAGTTCATCAATCGCGGCACGTACCTTTGCCTCTGCATAGTCGGGTACGGCATTGCTCACCGTGCCACCTGACATCGTCTGAATAAGATCCCCTATGGCATTCGGTGGAGAGATGATGTTTCCTTGAAAGATCCCCTTCTCACCATACGTGAGGGGGAACTCAGCATCAGGCGTAAAAATGAAATTAGGTTCGGGATAGTTGTCCAAGTAGTAGTCTACGTCGGCCATGCCAGTTTCCTCATTGCATCCCACAATGCAACGCAAGGTATAGGGCAGCTTCTCACCTGAATCCACCACAGTATCTGCAAAAAACTTCGCTGCATACAGGGAGACTACAGCAGGGCCCTTGTCATCGGCCACGCCACGCCCAACGAGGCAGTCGTCCTCTTTCACCAGTGTAAATGGACTGTAGCGCCACCCCGAGCCAGCAGGTACGATGTCAACGTGCGCAATACTTGCGATTTGTTTGCTTGAAGCACCAGGCACATCGGCATAACCGATATAGCCCTCACAGTTGTGCGCATCAAGACCTAGGCACTCAGCAATCTCCAAGGCCGTGGTCAAGGCTTGCGCAGGACCTTTTCCCCAGGGTGCCCCCTTAGATGCAGTAGCGGGGTCATACACTGAGTCGATCGCTACAAGCTTGGATAGATCTTCAAGAACATTGTCCCAAACAGCGTCAACATAGGCATCGATTTCTTGCTTTAACTGCTCATCTGT
>CAYTTI010000032.1:0-9627 GCA_964440675.1 uncultured Coriobacteriaceae bacterium | reverse complement strand
TGCCGCAAAGATCGCCGTTCTTGTTTTCTTCTGACGTCTGTCCACCACTAATTCCTTCCAGTTTTTTCGGCCTAAGCTTGCCAGAGATGCGCCCCGCAGTCCCTACAACCCCCGCAACCCCCGCAGTCCCCGCACAATCACTGAAAAGTGTTCTGTACGAAACGCAGGGGCAGCATCATTCATTGCTTTAGCTCCCTCTCCTATCAACAATAAAAGAAAACAAGGTATTCGCTAACGAATCTATTGTTTATCTATTGCAAGGATGGGAATGAGCCATGATTAAGAACATCAGTGATTTTCTCGCTACGTTACCTATGACAATTGTGGCTGGTATGTTTCTGTTGTTTGATTTGGTTCCCCATCTCATGGAAGAATTTGGAGGGGTGGGAGTACGCCTTGCGCTGTTCCCTTTCGATCCTGCATGGGTAACTGTCGTTATCAGCGGCATCCCACTTGTATACCTAGCAATATGGCGCATTATCTACAATCCTGGCATCAGTAAAATATCGTCTGCCCTTTTAATCTGTATTGCCATGTTCGCCGCAATTGCAATCGGGGACTTGTTCGCAGCTGGAGAAGTCGCATTTATCATGGCAATCGGCGCGCTCTTAGAGGAAGCAACGGTTAACCGGGCGAAACAAGGGTTGCACAAGCTAATGCGCCTCGCTCCAGTGCAGGGGCGCAGACTAAAGGACGAAACAGAAGAAATAATACCGGCACAGGATATCCGAAAAGGGGATATCCTGCGTATTCTACCTGGTGAAACCATCCCTGTTGATGGAACAATCATACGCGGCGAAACATCAGTTGATCAATCTCTTATGACGGGAGAATCCCTGCCCGTTGATAAAGGTGTGGCAGATGTAGTGTTCTGCGGAACCATTAACCGCTTTGGTTCGATCGACATTACAGCAACAAAGGTTGGAGAAGATAGTTCCCTACAACAGCTCATCCGCATGGTGCAAGACGCAGAGGATAAGCAAGCACCCTTGCAGCGCATAGCCGATAGGGTAGCAAGTTGGCTGGTACCCGTCGCTTTGCTGATTGCAGTTATGGCCTATGTGTTCACAGGAAACATCGTTACTGCGGTAACCGTATTGGTTGTGTTCTGCCCCTGCGCTCTTGTCCTAGCAACACCTACTGCCATTATGGCGGCGATCGGCCAGGCAACAAAACATGGTGTAATCATCAAATCCGGTGAAGCACTGGAGAACATGGGCAGAGTAGACACGGTTACCTTTGATAAAACGGGCACGTTAAGCTACGGGCAGCTCGATGTAAGCAATGTGGTTTCCTTTAATAAAACGATCAGTAAGGAAGTTCTGCTTTCTCTCGCTGCTTCCGCCGAAGCTAAAAGTGAACACCCGTTAGGAAAAGCAATTGTCACGTACGCTCGGGCTCAAGGTGTTCCCATAACAGAATCAGCTGCGTTTGAGATGTATGCTGGTAAAGGGATTCTTGCAAAGGTGAACGAGCGAAGCTTACTCTGCGGCAACGAAGCATTCCTTGCCGAACATGATATTTCCATCACGAATAAGACTCAGTCTGCTTTGGAGCAGTTTCGCATGCAGGGAAAAGCCTCTGTTCTCGTAGCAGATGGACAAGTCTGCATTGGCCTTATCGCGCTTGCCGATGTACTGCGTCCTGAAACAAAAGATATGATCTCCCGCCTTGCAGATATGCACACCCATACCATTTTGCTTACCGGTGACCACCAAACAACGGCTTGGTATTTTGCGCAGCAAGTTGGAATCTCCGAAGTTCACTCGGAGCTGTTACCAGAAGAAAAAGTCCAAGCTATTAAAGCTATGCAGGAAGAAGGACACACGGTTTGCATGATCGGTGATGGCGTGAACGATGCCCCAGCGTTGAAAACCGCTGATGTGAGTGTAGCCATGGGCAGCATGGGAAGCGATATAGCCATAGACGCAGCCGATATCGCTCTCATGAGCGACGATTTATCCAAAATCCCTTATATAAAGCGTCTAGCAGAGGCAACAGTGAGGACAATCAGGGTAAGCATCTCCCTGTCCATGTGCATTAACTTTGTAGCAATCATAATGTCTCTCATAGAGGTTCTCACCCCTACCACCGGAGCGCTGGTACACAATGCAGGTTCGTGCGTCGTCGTACTGATTGCTGCTTTGCTGTACGACAGGAAATTTGACAGGCCTAGTTGAGGTAGGACGATTCGAGCTCTTCCTCAATCGAGCGCAGCAACGCAACGTTTGCGCGCTCGTATTCATTCAGCGGCGACGACATCGCATCGAATTCTTCCGCAGTATAGAGCTCTTGGTACCAAGAGCATGAAGCAAAGTAGTCCGCCAGATCCTGATTAGTAAAACCGCGTCCATGGCGAGCGTAGATCTCGTTACGTGCCAGATAGAGCTCCCACGTCGACAGGCTTGCGAGTTCATCGCGCGAGTAGTAGCGACTGTCGCTTTCTAACAGGATGTACTCATTGCTTGTTACATCGCTGCTGTCGGACGAGTTGCTGCTGTCAGACGAGACATTGTCCACCGGCACATACTCGATCTCGGCTGAGCAGACATACGTTCCGGACCCCTCAAGCTGCACAGTACGAAACGCGCTCTCGTCACCGGTATAGGACGACTCAAAGACGATGCGATACATCGCCTGCTGCGCGGTATAGATCCGCCTATAGATTTGGAAGAGCTCCATGGTGAGATCTTCTGTGCTCACTCCGAAGTAGCTCCCATTGCAAGCCTGCGCGAGGTTGCTTAGATCGGACTCTTCCACATCATCTCCGATGCCAACAATATAGATGGGAATGCCCGTGAGCTTGGAGAGCTCAACTATATCCTGCGTACTGTAGTTGCCAGCGTCCTCGATGCCGTCAGTAAAGGCAATAACCACGCGCGAACCATTCGCGAGATCGGTACGCTCAAGCGCCCAGTACAACGCATCGTGGAGCGCTGTTGTCCCCGACGGGGAAAGCTGGCTCACCGCGCTTTCGAGCAGAGTTTGATCGGTGGTGAAAGACTGGCTGGTATACACGCTGGATCCGAAAGAGGTGATCTCTACCTCGGTTCCTTCATTGGCCGCCACATCGTCCAAAAAGGAAAGTACTGCAGTCTGAGCGCTCTCGAGCTTATCGTCTTCGCCCATCGATTCACCAAGATCAAGCACGAGGTTGATACTCATGGCATCGCTCGCTGCAAGCTGGACAAATTCCTGGATGTTCGCTTCATATTCAGTTCCGTCGGAGCTTAACTCCACAATTTTGAAATCACCCGCTGCCAGATTGTCCGCCGTCTCTCCATTTTCATCGAGGATGCTGGCATACAGCGTGACCGTGGGAAAGGATTCATTGATCACTTGGGAGATGCTAACAGTAAGAGACCCCTCAGTTGTCGTAGACAGCGCATCGTCATCTGCAATATCCTGCTGAGGATTCACAACGCGCACCCACACCAACGCAGCGACCGCTGCAGTCAACATCAGCGCCACCAAAACGGTGAGAGCTATGCGTGCGGCACGCCCGCCGTATTTAGGCGGCATGATAAGTTGTGTGTAGTCGAAATCATCTGGTGGAGCAGCTTCGCTCGCTGGCTTGTGGGATTCTCCGTGTTTATCGCAAGACATACTACTCCCTTGATCAAAGTTGGCGCACACCTGGACTTCCCTGTGCCCGCCTGAATTCCCGTGCGCTCACCTGCACTCCTTAAGCACAGAGCCTGCGTTCAGGGCGATGTTTGCGCTTGTCAAAGTGATCGATGTTTGCGTTCACCAGAGTGATAATACCATGCGTTCAAGACACCATGAAAACATACGTGCTACACTTGGTCGTGAAGTTTCAGGGCGGGGTGCGATTCCCCACTGGCGGTAACGAGTACGGCTCGAAGTCCGCGAACCGCAATTATTGCGGCCGACCTGGTGAAATTCCAGGACCAACGGTTATAGTCCGGATGAAAGAAACGGAGGCCTGTATGGCTGCTTTTTCACGCATCTCGCATGACACACATTCCACCACATCAAATAGCACCTGGTCTACGCGGCGCATTGCGATAACCGCACTCCTTTGTGCTCTCGCGTTCATCCTCACCTTCGTCGAGATCCCCATATTCCCGCTTGCACCATGGCTCGAGTACGACCCTTCTGGCATCGTAGCCTTCATTGCTGCACTGGTCTTTGGTGCTAGTACAGGTACCGTCGTAGTTGTGCTGCCGTGGGTGCTCAAGACGCTTTTCAGCTTCAACATATACGGTCATATCATGGCTATCGTCGCCAGTCTTGCGCTCGTTATCCCAGCGTCCCTCATCGCACGCCGCATCCCAAACAGGCGTGGGCTCATCTGTGGAATGATCTTGGGCTGCATTGTGGCACTCGTAGCATGTGTGCTGTGTAATATCGTCATCACGCCGCTCTACACCGCAGTCTCCACGGCAGATGTGATCGCCATGATCGTGCCTGTCCTCTTGCCATTCAACTTCATAAAGGTCGTCATCAACTGCGTGGTCACTGCCTTCATTCGCAAACCAGTTGAACAGGCCTTCTCGGTCTAGGCGCAGCACATCACCACATCACATGGCGCAAACCCCAAACACACCCAGAAGCACAGGCGCATACGTACAAACGCCCACACGTGCATGCACGAGCACACGCACGAGCACGAACACGCCCGTCAAGCTCTCCCATGTGAGCCTCTTTTACGAAGGTGGTATCACCGCCCTCGATGATATTTCTCTCGAGATTGCACAGGGTGAGCGTGTATGCATACTTGGTGCCAACGGCTCGGGCAAGTCCACACTCGCATCGGTCATCGCAGGGCTTCTCGCCCCCGACACGGGCGAGGTGACGCTCGCCGGCAGACACGTGTTCAAAGACGACAGGCCCAACCTCAATGAATATCGCTTAGCACGCCGCTCGCTGGGTCTCGTATTTCAGAACCCAGACGATCAAATCGTCACGAGCATTGTTGAGGATGATGTGGCTTTTGGCCCGGAAAACCTTGGTCTTGCACGCGAAGAGATTTCAAGCCGCGTAGCGCGCGAACTACACCGCGTCGCCCTCGACGACTACGCTCACAGCGATCCCACGCGCCTTTCGGGCGGCCAAAAGCAACGTGTCGCCATAGCGGGAGCCCTTGCCATGGAGCCTAGAGTTCTTGTGCTCGATGAACCATCGTCGCTGCTCGATGTACGTGGGCGCGCTGCCATCCTACGCGTCATGCAGCGTCTCTCCAAAGCTGGCATTACGCTCGTGCATGTGACGCACTTCATGGAGGAAGCGCTCGAGGCAGACTGCGTTATCGTGCTCGATCATGGACGTATGATCCTCAAGGGTACGCCAGAGGAAGTCTTTTCACACGACAAGCAAATCCGCGAGATCGGCTTAGAGGAGCCCTTTGCGGCCACACTTTCTCGGCGACTCGGCCTGCCCTGGACCTGTGATGAGCAGACTCTGCTCCATGAGATCTCTCAGCGCTACGACGGAACAAGCATGTATGGAACAGGCAGCACAACCGAAGCTTTACACCCAACGCCTCAGCATCCCGCTGCGCCCAGCGAGGAACAAGCCATCGTCGTGGAGCACGTGAGCTTTTCGTACGGGGGACGCACCCAGGCACTTACCGACATTTCGTTTGACATTGCCCCCGGAACCTCGACAGCCATCATTGGACAAACGGGCTCTGGTAAATCTACGCTCCTGCGAATCATGACCTCTCTCGAGAAACCCGACAAAGGTCGCGTACTCATAGGTGGAAACGACACGTCAACGCGACGTGGGCGCAAAGCAGCCCGCCACATCATCGGCTACGTGATGCAGCACCCCGAACGACAACTCTTTGCAGAGAGCGTCGAGAAGGATGTTGCGTTTGGGCCGCTCAATCTGGGCCTTCCCACCGATGAGATCGAGCAGCGCGTCGTACGCTCCCTTGAGATCGTAGGTCTCTCCGAACTCCGTGAAGCATCCCCGTTTAAGCTATCTGGTGGACAGCGACGCTTGTGTGCTATCGCCGGTGTCCTCGCTATGCAGCCTACAATCCTCGTACTCGATGAACCCACGGCTGGACTCGACCCACGTAGCCGTGCCATGCTACGCTGCGTACTCAATCGCTTGTACGAGCGTGGTATCACGCTCGTGTTGGTTACCCATTCGATGGAGGATGCTGCACGCTCCGACCGCATAATCGTACTCGACCAGTCCCACCTCATGATGAGCGGAACACCTGCGGAGGTCTTCTCGCGTGAGAACGAAGAGCGCCTCGCAGCTGTAGGACTCGGTATCCCCCACCCTCTGCAGATAGCTCGTAAGCTAGAACGCTACGGAATGGATTCGCTCGGCAATCCCCTCACTACCAACGAGCTTGTTGCCGCAATCAACCGGATCACCCCCGGCGAAAAGGACAGTTGATCATGGCGTTTCACCTCGACCTAGGTCGGTACTACCCCGCCGACTCCTTCGTTCATGCCCTTGACGTCCGCGTTAAGCTCTGCTGTATCGTGGCACTACTCGTTGGAATCTTCTGCATAAGCAACCTCCCCCAACTTGTGCTGGGAGCTGTCGTGACAGCAGCTCTTCCTGCCTGCGCGCGAATTCCAGCAAGCCGCGTGCTTTCCTCGGTGCGACCGCTCGCTATGTTTCTCGGTGTGTTGTCGCTCTTCAACCTTGTCTTCATACAGACGGGAGCAACACTAGTCGAACTCGGTTCGATAAGCATCACCACGGGAGGTGTCCTTGCGGCCGTGCTCTATACGCTCCGCTTTTTGCTGGCACTTGTGCTGGGTTCGCTCATCTTGCTCACAAGCACGCCTACACAAATCGCAGATGCACTCGACCGCCTACTCTCTCCGCTCTCCCGCGTAGGCCTTCCCGGTCACGAACTCGCCATGGTCTTCTCGCTGATGCTACGTTTCGTGCCTACTCTAAGCGATGAGGCATCCGCCATTATGGAGGCACAGTCGCTCCGAGGTGGAAGCTTTAACGAAGGAAGCATCGCTCAGCGCCTTCGCTCGCTGTCATCTGTGGTGATATCTCTACTTGCAAGCGGATTGCGCCATGCGGAGGGTCTCTCCCGTGCGCTCGACACCCGCTGCTACGAGGGTGGGTCTGGCCGTACACATCTGCATGAGCAGCACCTCGGCGCGCATGAGCTGGTGGCTATCCTTGCCACGGGAGCCTTCCTCGTTGCACTCATTGCGCTGGCGTATACAAGCTAACGAAAGCTGCGCGTTTTCGCAGGGTTTTCGCAGGGCAATCCGCTTCGACAGAGCTACTCAAATACAACGATGGCCTTGGGATCCTTAATACGCAAAGCCACAGTTTCCATGATGCGGAAAGGATGGTTCAAGTCAGACTGTCCGAGGTATCCAACAGAGATATCCATACCTACCGCAATGTCTACATATTGAGATTCCGCGCAAACTAAGGCTGCTTTACCCAGATCATACGCTCCCACCGCGTATACGCGACCCTTAATCAAGCTCTTAATGCGATCAATCTCCAGCAAACCCACCGTAGGTTGCAAACGCTGGAGCTGCATATACACATTGGGGCTAACAACCAACGCGTAACGACCAAGCATACCCTCGCTGAAGAAGTAGGCAACGGCTTGAGCTACGTCTGTATAGGCGTTTTCACCAACAGACCAATCGCTACGCTCGATTTTGTGGGCATCACCCACAGTGAACAGTCCCTCTACCCCAAGCTGTGCATTGCCGAATAGAAGTTGCTCATCTTCCTGCTGTGCGCTCATCTGTGCAGCCCGCGCTGCCACCGACAAATCAACAGGATAACCGTTCTTTTCCGCTTCCGCGATATCGCGCCAGTATAAGGTAAAGTCCTGATGCAGCATCGGAAGCTCCACCAAACTACGTCCTACAATCTGGCCAATGTTATTCTCTAGAACTTCTTCCTTGCTTACGTAGTCTACGTTCACATAGGATGTCCCAGCGCCGAGAGGCCCATAAATAGGAAGAAAGCGGCGACAAATCATGTGCTTCTTTGCGCTTTCGACCACGGTCGCGTCTATCTGATTCCACAACTCATCAGAGATAGGCGCGTCATTTCTTGCGAGATAATCCATGCCTATACCTCCTCTTCATCCAAGAGACTGCCTACTGTTGTAGACGCAAAAGAACCATCTTGTTTGATAATTCCCAAGGTTTTCAGCGTTTCGTTTACTTCGTCTTCCCCTTCAAGGAAAAAGCTGGCTTCCTTGGGGTCAAGATAGCGCATAAGTGTAATCAGCTCGCCAACGTGAACTTTTTCCTCATCTCGAATATCGGCGAGCACTGCTTTGGCTGCTGGATCATCGGTCGCCTGATAATGTGCGTCGTACAGAAAAATTGCTTCTAACTCCCCGGCGATGTCATGCCGAATCGCTTGCATCAACTCAGAGTTTGTCATCTTCCTTTCGACATTAGCTGCAAAAGGATTGGGAAATGCAGGCATACAAGAACCTCCTTGTTGTTGGTATTGATACGAATTGTGCCTAATCTACCTTTTACCCTATGTCACACCTTGAATCTATCATCATGGATAAATCATGTCTTAAATACCTACAACACCTTAACCTGTGCCTCTTTGCGCGGTGGGATGCGCCGATACCGCACATCTGCGCTCGTATATCCGATAACCAAGCACGAAACAACCTTATGACCCTCGGGAAGATCGAGCAATTTCCGCAATTTGCGGCTCATCTTCGCGCACACCACGAAGAAGCCGCTATACAGGACGCCAAGTCCTAGGTTCTCTGCCATGAGCTCCATATAGGCACTTGCAAGCCCAGCATTAACAGGGCTCGGACTCGACACGGCAATCACCAAAGGCGCTCCCTTGAAGAAAAAGTCATCAGAAATCTCAATCCGTTTCAAATAAGAAGAGATAATAGAGCCTGCCTTTTTGCCAACTCGGAACAGCTCAACGCACATCTGTTCAATTTCTTCCTGTTTGCTGCCTAGAATTCTGAATGAAACGTTCTGAGCGTTCGATCCCGTGGGTGCATAACGCCCCGCCTCAAGTATCGCGTGCACCTTCTCTTTTCCCACGGGACGAGGATCAAACCGACGTACGGATCTACGACTTTTCATGGCAGAAAGCAATGTCGTGTTGTCAAGCTTGGTCATGGGAACAGATAGTTCGCTCACACACGCGTAGTTATCCATGGTTATGGCATGTGCTGGACAGATGGCGTAGCAGTGTCCACATTCAATGCAACCAGATTCTCCAGTACGCGCCGTCCCATCTACCACGCAAATACAGGATGTTGGGCAGTCCAGTGCGCACAGGCCACATCCAACGCATGTTTCTTCATCGATGCTAATGGGAATCATCATGGCTCCTCTCCCTCAGTGATGATTCTTGGGACTATACACACGTCTACTTGGGCTGATCGGCGTAATACCAGTGATACCCGCCTGCGGATCTTCGTATCAGCCTTGTAGGCAGGAAGTCGATTTACATCTGAAGCTTCGGTTTTGTTTTGCTCGGTGCTCTTGCTCGGCGTTCCCGCTGTGCAGGCTGAAGCGCATGAGCGGATAGGTGCTCTGCATCTCGGCGATTACGCCGGCAACGAGTTTCATGGCCGGGGTCTCGCCGCCGATGCGTACCTCCCCGGCAAGGGAGTCGCCCGAGCTGCGAAACTCGGTCTCGGTGCGGTCG
>CAYTTI010000031.1:0-9758 GCA_964440675.1 uncultured Coriobacteriaceae bacterium | reverse complement strand
TAACGTGCCAACTCAGAAAATCAGGATCCGCCTTAAGGGCTACGATCATGAGGTACTTGATCAATCGTCGCGCCTTATCGTGGACACAGCTCAAAAGACTGGTGCACGCGTATCTGGTCCTATTCCTTTGCCTACCGAGCGTAACCTGTATACGGTTATTCGCTCGCCACACAAGGACAAGGATTCTCGCGATCAGTTTGAGATGCGTACTCACAAACGTCTTATTGATATTTTGGATCCCACGCAGGACACAGTAGACTCGCTTATGCGCTTGGACTTGCCTGCAGGAGTTAACATCGAGATCAAGCTCTAGCTTTGATACATTGACTGAGTCGTTCGCATACGTGCCGTATTCGTACGTGCCGTATGCGAACGAGCTGTTTTCTCGTATTCTTTGTTCGCGGTGGTTCGTGATGGTTCGCGCGGTTGTTCGCAGTGATACCTTAGCCCTCGTCCTTGGTAAGGTTTTGAAGCACTTCTACACGCGCTGCAGCTTCCTCGGCAGTTTCATGATGGTAGGTGCAGTTGCACTCTGCTACCAACGCACGGCGCGCCTTTTCCCTCAGGGCGCTCGCCCTTAAATACTGCATGCCACTGTAGTTGTCTACTTGATCTACCAGCTTCTTGTAGTCCTCGTCGGATACGCGTAAAAGTCCGGGTAGTTCGCTGTCGTCTACCTTGAGCTGCTTTTTGTTCGCGTAGGCATCGAGTGCAGCGTCACGCTCAGCGAGAGCCTGTGCTTGGGCATGAATACTCCCGAGCAAACCCGCCAGTTCATCCTTTTCAAGGGTCTCGATGGAAGAGCCAGATCGCTGCAACTCTTCGTTGGTAAGGAACTTCAAGTTTTGCTCGTAGCTATCTACAACGCTGTTGGGAACCGACTGTCCCAGCCGCTCTACTAAAGCGTCGGTACAGCGAAGCAACTTCTCTTCTTCGGCATGTTCAGATGCAGCTTGCTCAAGCTCTTGGCGCAAAGCAGTACGCAGCTCATCGATACGTAATCCATTAAAATGCTCTCTCACCCAAGCGTCGTCAACAAGATTAGGATCGCCTTCGTGTTCCGCAATAAGTGAGCAAAAGGCAAAGTCCACATCGGCATCAGTAACGCTTAAAACGGTGACCTCTATAGTTACTGGCGTATATGAGGAGAGGGTGTAGTAGTACGTGCCACCAATTTGCATAGGCAGTGGTTTGTCGAGAGCCATGAATTCTCCTTCGGTATTGAGCTGGAAACCTTCCGTACGTCTTTTAGGTGCTCAGCTATCCAACTGCCTTGAGCACAGCTTAGCGAGCGGGTTCGCTGAGCGCGCAGCCGCAGACGAACGCGCAGCCGCAGACGAACATGCAGCCGTAAGCGGGTTTTCTGAGCACACCGCTGCAAGCAAAACGTAACAGCTATAGTGTGCCCCATTCATGCGAGTGCGATGCGAGGGTATCATGAAAAAATGGGTAAAAACGGTATGCGCACTGCGCGCCTGTGTAATAAACACACGTGCACAAAGTTTACAGGGTATGAGCACACGTGTCGTGAGTGTACCCGCACGTACTGTGCGTGTACCTGCACGTATAAGGAGTCGATATGCGGGATAAGCTCGAAAAGCTTTTGGCTGCCTATGAGGAGCTCGAAAAAAAGCTCATTGATCCCTCGGTGGTGAGCGATCCAAAGGAATATGCGCGTCTGGCCAAAGAACATTCAAGCCAGGCAGAGCTCATCGAGAAGGCGCGGGCATATTTGCGTGCGCTCGATGATATCGATACAGCCAAGGAAATGCTGCGCGAGACTTCGGATGCGGATGAAAAAGAGATGTTGCAGGACGATATCTCCGCTAATGAGGCTCGTCTGCCCGCTCTCGAAGACGACATTAAGGTCATGCTTATTCCAAGCGATCCGAATGACGAAAAAGATACGATTGTTGAAATTCGTGCGGGCGTTGGTGGTGACGAGGCGGGTATTTTTGCAGGTGATCTGTTCATGATGTACGACCGCTTTGCTCACGCGCGCGGATGGAAAGTAGAAGTGCTTTCCTCAAGCCCGAGTGAGGCGGGTGGCTTCAAAACGATTGAATTTAAGGTTGACGGTGACAAGGTATATTCCGTTATGAAATACGAATCGGGAGTTCATCGCGTGCAGCGGGTTCCCAAAACGGAGAGTCAGGGACGTATTCAAACCTCTACGGCCACCGTGGCTGTATTGCCCGAGGCCGACGAAATTGATATCCAGATTGCTCCGGAAGATTTGCGTATCGATACCTACTGTGCATCTGGTCCTGGCGGCCAAGGCGTCAACACCACCTACTCTGCGGTACGCATAACACATCTTCCTACCAATACCGTTGTGCAGTCGCAGGATCAACGCTCACAAATTCAAAACCGCGAGGTGTGTATGCAAATGTTGCGTGCGCGTTTGTACGAGCGTGAGCTGGAGCAGCAGCAGGCGGAGCAGGGGGCAGAGCGTCTGTCTCAAATTGGACGCGGCAATCGCTCCGAGAAGATTCGTACCTACAACCAGCCTCAGGACAGAGTGACCGATCACCGGGTTGGCTTTAACAGTACCTACAATGCGGTACTTCTAGGAGATGGGCTCCCCTCGGTTATCGAGGCCTTAGCTGCTTCCGAGCGTGCGGAAAAACTTGCACGTGCAGTTTAGCCTGTGCGCAGGAAAGACGCATAGTAGTAATGGAGACTACGTGGCGCTAGAGGAGCAGGTAGTTAGGCAAACAAAGCCAGTCCATGTTGGTATAGATGTTGGTTCGACCACTACAAAAGTGGTGGTCGTGGCACCGCGTTCCACTGAGACTCTCTACAGCGAATATCGCAGGCACTCCGGTATGCAGGTACAGAGCGTGCATGACGCCTTGCTGCGTGTGTACGAGCGCTTTGGTGATACCTTGCGCATCATCCTTTCGGGTTCAGGAGCCAGCCCCATAGCCGAGCGACTTGATGCACCTTTTATTCAGGAAGTCGTCGCAAATGCCCGTATGCTGCGTCGGTTCTACCCACAGACACGCTGTGCAATTGAGCTGGGCGGTCAAGATGCCAAGATGATCTTCTTTCGCCATAACGATCAAACGGGTCAGCTGGAAGTGTCGGACATGCGCATGAATGGATCGTGTGCGGGTGGTACCGGGGCATTTATTGACGAAGTGGTTTCACTGCTCAGGATTCCTGTGGAAGATTTTGACGAGCTGGCAGGCCAGGGTAGCACTCTGTATGAGATCTCGGGACGCTGTGGTGTCTATGCTAAAACGGATATTCAGCCCCTGCTCAACCAGGGTGTTGCGAAGTCTGACGTGGCCTTGTCGGCCTGCCATGCTATCGCCAAACAAACAATAGGAGGGCTGGCACAGGGCTTGAGCATCGAGGCTCCGGTGGTATTTGAAGGAGGCCCCCTCACCTTTAACCACACGCTTGTGAGAGTTTTTTGCGAACGCTTGGGTCTCACCGATGAATCCCAGATCATCGTTCCTAAAAATCCCGAAACCGCTGTAGCTCTGGGCGCAGCATTATCGCTTGACGATATGTTTGCGGGTGAGGATGGTTTTATTTCTGCTCGGGTCGCTATGACAGAGCTTGAAAACGCAGGTTCAACAACGTTGAGCTCGGATGCACGACCGCTCTTTGCGAACGAAGCAGAGCGTTGCGACTTTATGCTCAGGCATGGCACGGATGTACAAGACGTAGCAGAGGTGGATCCTGCCATCACGCATATCCGCGCCTACCTGGGCATTGATTCGGGTTCTACAACCACGAAGTTCGCCTTGCTTACAGAAGACGGCAAACTGATAGATGCCTTTTACGCCAACAATGCAGGACAACCCTTAGATGTTGCACAAAAAGCACTGTTGGAGTTACGGAAGCGCTGGCAAGACAAAGGTATCGCCCTCGAGATACTGGGTTGTGGTACCTGCGGCTATGGTGAGTTGCTATTTAGTGCTGCTCTACACGCTGACTATCACACGGTGGAGACGGTGGCTCATGTCGAAGCAACACGTAGCTTTGTGCCGGATGCATCATTTGTACTCGATATTGGCGGGCAGGACATGAAGGCCATTTGGCTGGATAACGGTGTTATCTCCGATATTGTTGTGAACGAGGCGTGCTCATCTGGCTGTGGTTCTTTCTTGGAAAACTTTGCTTTGAATCTCAAGATTCCCGTTGAGGACATTGCCTCAGCGGCATTTCGCTCGACTGCTCCCGCAGAGCTGGGTAGTCGCTGCACGGTTTTCATGAATTCGAGCATCATTACCGAGCAGCGTAATGGTAAAGGGCCAGATGACATTATGGCCGGTTTGTGCCGCTCTATTGTGGCGAACGTCTTTACCAAGGTTATCCGGACTTCCAACCTCGATGCCCTTGGCGATCACATCGTAGTACAGGGCGGAACCTTTCATAACGATGCCGTTTTGCGCGCACTTGAGGAATACCTAGGCAGAAACGTTCGGCGAGCACCGTACCCCGGTCTTATGGGGGCTATCGGTGTTGCTCTGCTTACCCAGCGTCATCTCGAACAGCAGGCAGAGATATCAGGGGAGTTACCCAAATCAACCTTCATTGGTTTTGATGCACTTGAAGATTTCTCCTATACGCAGGAGTCTGGCTTGGTGTGTCCATTCTGCGTCAACCAATGCCAACGCACGCTCGTTACCTTCTCCGATGGCACATCTTTTGTTACCGGAAATCGCTGTCCTAAGGGTGAGATTGTGGGCAGCATGAGGGATAAAGCGATGCGCGCACAAGTGCGTTCGGTATCGAAGCGCCTTGCACAAACACCAAATATGTTTGTGACGCGCGAAAAGCTTCTGTTCGAGAAACGCACGCCGGAGTTGCTTTGTGCGCCGCGTAGCATTACCGTTGGAATTCCGCGTACCCTCGCTATGTGGGATACCTTCCCGTTTTGGGATGTGTTCTGGCAAAGCCTGGGATTTACGGTGCAGCTTTCTGCAGCCTCTACGCGCGATACCTATGAACGAGGCCTACCCTCCGTTGCTTCCGATACCATTTGCTTTCCTGCCAAGCTCGTGCATGGCCATGTACATGCTTTGGCAGACGCGCATGTTGATCGGATCTTTATGCCCATCATCACGGCTGTACCAACGGAAAACACTCAGAAAACGAGCGAGTGGATGTGTGCGGTGGTAAAGGGTTATCCCATGGTTGTACGCACCTCGGACAATCCAGAAGAGACAGCCCACATTGCCTTCGACACCCCGCTTTTTCATTGGTACAACCTGGCCGATCGCAACATGCAGCTTGTTCAGTACATGCAGAATACCTTCGGCATTGCGCCCACGCTTACCGAGCGCGCCATTGCGGCAGCGGATAGGGCGCAGCAGGATTTTCATGAGCGTTTGGTGGCGGAAGGATCACGTATCGTGGATCAAGTAGAGCGCAGTGGTGGCTATGCCGTGGTGCTCGCTGGGCGACCTTATCATAACGATCCCCTCGTCAACCACGATATCCCCCGCCTTTTCTGTGACATGGGTGTCCCCGTGCTTACCTGTGATGCTGTTCCTGGCGTAAACGAGGTTGACTTGTCAGCAAGCCGACTCGACATCGTGAATAACTTCCATGCCCGCATGCTGTCCTCAGCTCTTATTGCTGCGCGCAACCCGCACTTAGAATACGCGCAAATCGTGAGTTTTGGCTGTGGACATGATGCCTATTTGTCGGACGAAATTGTGCGCCTGATGCATGAAAGTTCTCACTCGGTGCCGCTCGTTTTGAAGGTGGACGAATCCGACATACAAGGTCCTTTGCGTATTCGTGTACGCTCCTTTGTGGAAACACTTGCCATGCGCCGCGATATGCACCCAAAGCCAGAAGTGCATGATCTAACGGACCCGTATCCCGTGAAGTTCAAGAAAAAAGATCGCAGACGTGTCCTGCTCGTACCTAATGTGTCTCATGCATTTTCCCAGCTGTTGAGCGCTGCCATGGCATGTCAAGGCGTACGGTGCGTACCCTTGGATGTGGGTCGTGAAAAAGCGATTCGTCTGGGCAAGCAATATGTGCACAACGATATCTGCTTCCCTGCCCAGATTACCATTGGAGAGGCATTAGCAGAGCTCGAGAGTGGCAGGTACGACAACGCCGATGTTGCTGTGGCTACCGCAAAGTATGTTGGTGATTGCCGCCTCACCCACTATGCCCCCCTTTTGCGCAAGGCTTTGGACGATGCCGGCTACGCAGACGTTCCCATAGTTGATACCGACAATGTCGATGCGCACAACATGCATCCTGGATTTAAGTTGGGACCGCGCGCTTCACTTAAAGTGGCGATAGGCCTTCCTATGGTCGATACACTTGAAGCCTTGCTACGAAAGATGCGTCCTTACGAGCTTGAAGCCGGATCTGCACAGGCTGCCTTTGATGAGGCGATGAACGTGCTTGTACAAGCAGTTTTACGTTCGGGAGTCGCAGGGATTACCCGGGCATTTCGCCGGAGCATCAACATTATGCGCCAGGTACGCTACGACCGTAGGCATCTGCGTCCTACGGTGCTCATTGTTGGTGAGATGCTGCTGAACTTCCATCCTGGTGCCAACCACGATATTGAACGATACCTGGAGCAGCATGGCTTAGAGGTTATTGAGGCGAAGCTCGCCGATGTGATTCATAAGACATACTTCTATAAGCACGCACAGGATGCAGAATACCATGTTCACCTGCCCATGCAGGAGCGCATGCAGAATGCTGTAGCCGATCATCTGTTTGAGATGGCTCACAACATTACGGATCGCATTGCCAAGTGTCACCCGCTTTTTGAGCCTCCAGCGCGCCTGTCAGATCTCGTAAAAGCGAGCGATCCAATTATTCATCACACATTTGATGCAGGAGAAGGCGTGCTTATTTCAGCAGAGATACTAGAGTACGCTCGGCATGGCTGTCGTGACTTTATCATTTTGGGTCCATTTGGATGTTTGCCTAACCATGTGGTTGGTCGCGGCATTGTGGGTCAGCTGCGCAAGCTCTATCCCGATGCACGCTTCTTGGCGCTGGATTACGACCCGGATGTGAGTCAGGCTAATATAGAAAATCGCTTGCAGATGTTGATTATGCACGCTAAGGAGGCATCACATAGGCAAGAGAGGGCGTAGTCGTCAAGAGAGGGTGTAGTCAGCAAGAGAAGGAGTGAGTGTGGCATCTGCCCAAACATGGACGGTCAGCTCGGTGCTCAACTGGGCGTGTGCCTCTCTTGAGCGAGAAGGCGATGAGCATCCACGTCTGTCCGCCGAGCGTATTCTTTCCTCTGCGCTTAGGATGTCGCGCGTAGAGCTCTATTTGAATTTCGAGCGGATGTTGTCTTCTAAGGAGTTGGATGGCGTGCGCACAGCAGTTGAGCGACGTGCAGCAGGGGAGCCCGTGCAATATATCGTAGGAGAAACCGCCTTTCGTCACATTATTCTGCGCTGCGAGCCCGGTGTGTTCATTCCGCGGCCGGAAACCGAAGTACTTGTGGACTGCGTACTCAACTGTCTTGACTGTCTTGATGGAGCTGCAGCTTCTAGCAGGGGTGCAGCTACACATACGAGCAGCGACGGAGCGTTGAGTGGCGATGGAGTATTGAGTGGCGACGGACCATTCGACAAGCAAACGGTTCTCGACATTGGGTGTGGCACCGGCTGTATTTCCCTTTCAGTTGCTTCAGAGCGACCGAATACGCACCTTATTGCTACTGATAGTTCTTCTGCGGCGGTACAACTTGCCATGCGCAACCGTGATGCGCTCAAACTGGAAGATAGGGTTGATATTGTGAAGTGTGGCCTCGCAGATGACGTTGTGCAGGCACGGCAACACTACTTCGATGTATTGGTTTCTAACCCGCCCTATATTCCCACCGAGATTCTTAACAAATACGTTCCCGAAGAGGTGCTTGGCTTCGAGCCACGCTCTGCGCTAGACGGTGGGGAAGATGGCCTTGATGTGTTTCGAGAGATTTTGGCGCTTGCCCCCCGAGCACTCAAAGCATGTGGAGTCTTGTGTGTTGAGCTCTTTGAAGGTGCGCTCGAAGATGCCAAAAAGCTGGTCTTGCGACAAGGTGGCTGGAAACAGGTGGAGATAGTTAACGATCTCACCCACCGACCACGTGTGCTGGTGGCATGGCGCAAGGAGACCAGCCATGGCTAGCGTTCTCGACGTTAGATCTGACGCGCCCGGTCGGCACATCATTGAGCAGACAGGAGATATTCTTCGCTCGGGTGGTGTGGCGATTGTTCCAACCGACTCGGTATACGGTATTGCCTGTGCGGCTCTGCCGGACAATCCTGGACACAGACGTATTTTCACCCTCAAAAGACGGAGTCGTGCACTTACCCTGCCGCTGCTCATCAGCTCGGTGGATGAGCTTGCGCTCTGGGCACACTCGGTGAGTGAGGCCGCCTATCAGCTCGCACGGGCGTTTTGGCCGGGAGGACTCACCCTTGTTGTTACCGCGTCTCATAAGCTTCCCCGAGAATATGTGCGTCAAGATGGAACCGTTGCCTTGCGCGTGCCTGCCTGCGAGCTCGTGTGTGAACTAGTACAGTATGTTGGCGTTCCGCTAGCAACAACCAGCGCCAACATTCACGGTAAGCCTGCCCCAGCAAGCGCACACGAACTTGATGCCTCGCTGATCTCGGGGGTAGACCTCACGCTAAATTCTGGCTCAACGCAGTTGGGTATTGCATCAACTATTGTAGATGTGTCTCGGGATAGCCTCCAGATTGTGCGCTCGGGGGCTATTAGCGCTGCTCGTATTGAAGAGGCCTTGCGCTCAGGCGCGATGTATCGCTCAGGCGCGGCGCATCGTTAAAGTGTGATGTGTCGCTAAAGTGCGGCGTATCGCTAAATAACATCCTCCAACCGATTTAACTCAAGATGATCGTGTCATGGTCATTATTTTAGGTACGCTTTAACAATGAAAGACGCTCAGGGCATGCTATTAGGCACCGGTGCCGCTCGTTCGCAAAGGAGCCGGCGTCGCCAGTTCTCAAGGAAGGGATCATGGAAAAAATTTATCCAATTGACTTCGACCAGCCCGCCAGTGACGTGGTGGCGCGTGCCGCCCGCGCAATTGAAGAGGAAGGGGTGGTGCTTTTTCCGTGCGATACTGTATACACCATAGGAACTCTGCCCCATGCAGTCCAGCACATGTCGAGAGGCGTCGAGCGGCTCTTTAGCTTTAAGCAGCGTGGTGGCGCTCCGTCTTTCCCCTGGTTGATTGAATCTTCTGCAGCGATTGACATCTACGGAGTCGATGTGTCTGACGAGGCCTACAAGCTGATCGAGGCGCTGTGGCCAGGTGGTATATCGGTGGTGGTGAGTGCGTCCAGTGCGGTACCGCACTTGCTTGCGCATGTAGATGGCACCATTTCTCTGCGCGTAAGCTCAAGCCCGGTGGTGTTGGCACTATTGAAAGAGCTGAATAGTCCCATTGTTTCGACAGGAGCGAACGTACACGGCGTTCCTTCACCGTTGATGTTTAGTGATGTTGCTCAAGAGATTGTGGACGTCGTTGACATAGCGCTCGATGCCGGTGACCACATAGGTATGGGGCGCCCGACTATCGTAGATTGCGCACATGGTACAGCACGCATACTTCGTGCAGGCGCGGTAAGCCAGGAGGAGATAGAAGAAGCCTTGGGCTATCGCATGCCCGTGGTGTAATACTCAGTTCAGCATAAGGGAGGCGAGCATGGCAACCATTGTCGATGAAGTACTCGATACGCTCAAGGTGGCGCGCAATGCGCATACGAACGGCATATCGGTCGATGCGGATC